>JBDSAN010000444.1:0-11429 GCA_039922115.1 Jatrophihabitantaceae bacterium | reverse complement strand
CAGGCGCCGGCAAGACCATGCTGGCCGAGCGGCTGCCCTCGATCCTGCCACCGCTGGACGTCCCCGCCGCGCTGGAGGTCACCGCGATTCACTCGGTCGCTGGCGCGTTGCCGGCCGGTGCTGGATTGCTGCGGTTGCCGCCGTTACAGGCCCCGCACCACACCTCGTCGATGGCCGCCCTGGTCGGTGGCGGTACCGGGCTCGGGCGGCCGGGTGCGGCGTCGCTGGCGCATCGCGGGGTGCTGGTGCTCGATGAGGCAGCCGAGTTCAAGCCGACCGTGCTGGACTCGTTGCGCCAGCCGCTGGAATCAGGCCGGATCGTGTTGCACCGGACCGGCGGGATGGTTGAGTACCCGGCCCGGTTCCAACTGGTCATGGCAACCAATCCCTGCCCGTGTGGTGCTCGCCGCGACACCGATTGCGCGTGCACGCCGGCGGCTCGCCGCCGCTACCGGCGACGGCTGTCCGGCCCGCTGCTGGACCGGATCGATCTGAGGGTGCCGATCGACCCGGTGACCCGGGCCGAGCTGATGTCTGAGCTGGCCGGAGCCGAGTCAAGTGCGGCGGTGGCCGCTCGGGTCAGCCGAGCCCGCGCGGCGGCCCGGGCACGCTGGTCGGACTTCGGCTGGACTGCCAATGCTGAAGTGCCTGGGCCGGTCCTGCGCTCGGTCGACTGGCGACCGGCTCGCGGCGCGCTCAACCGCCTCGATGGTGAGCTGGAACGCGGGACGTTGAGTGCGCGGGGCTGTGATCGGGTACTCAAACTGGCTTGGACTATCTCCGACCTGGCCGGACTGGATCGACCCGGTGCGGCTGAGGTCGGCGAAGCGATCGGCCTGCGCACCGGCCGGGTGATCGCGGCGGGTGCGCGGTGAGCAGCGAGCCGGTTGCCGCGAACGCCGTGGCCGACGGTGAGCTGCAACTGGCCGCGGCCTACCTGAGCCGGGTCGCCGAGCCGGCCGCCGTCGCACTGTGGCACTTCGTCGGCGAGCACGGCTACCTGGGTGCAGCGGCGGCCGTCCGAGCCGGGGACGTGCCTGCCGAGGTGGCAGCGTGCACCGAGGCGCGGCGCGACAACGCCGACCCGCATGCCGATCTCGCGGCCGCCGAGCGCAACGACATCCGGTTGCTCACGCCGGCCGATGACCAATGGCCGCACTTCGCCTTCGCGGCCCTCAACGCCGCAGGCCGCAAGCGGGTCGCGCAGTGGCAGGCGGGCTACCGCGCCAGACCTGGTCGGGGCGAGCTGATTCCACCGCTGGCGCTCTGGGTGCGCGGCAGCGCGTTGCTCGGTGAGGTCGGCACCCGCTCGATAGCGGTGGTCGGCTCTCGTGCGGCAACCGCGTATGGCGAGCAGGTTGCCACCGAGTTCGCCTACGGCCTTGCCCGGCGAGGGGTGGTGCTGGTCTCGGGTGGGGCTTACGGCATCGACGCAGCGGCGCACCGTGGTGCACTTGCCGCGGACGGTGTCTCAGTCCTGGTTTCGGCCGGCGGCCTGGATCGGCCGTATCCGAGTGGTCACCAGGCCCTGTACGACCGCACGGCCGAGCGCGGATTGCTGATCAGCGAACGGCCGCCTGGTAGCGCGCCGCATCGGCAGCGTTTCCTCAGCCGCAATCGGATTATCGCAGCGCTGGGCAGCTCGACACTCGTGGTGGAAGCAGGGGCTCGATCCGGCGCGCTCAACAGTGCTGGTTACGCCCGCGACCTCGGCCGCCCGGTGCTGGCTGTGCCAGGCCCGATCACCTCCGCCATGTCGGTCGGCAGCCATCGGCTGATCCAGCGGTTGGACGAGCCAGCGCACCTGGTAGCCAGCCTGGCTGATGTGCTCGAATTCTGCGGGCAGGTTGACGACGCGGCCGGCCTTGGCGCCGGCCAGGCCGCAGCCATCGAGCGGCGCCAGCTGGATGGCACCGGCCAGGACGAGCGGGTGGATCGACCCGCCGGCTACGACAGTCTTGATCCGGCAGCTCGTACGGTGCTTGACGGGTTCCCGGGCCGCGGCACCACCACCGAGGCCGAGCTGGCTCGATTGAGCGGGCAGCCGATCGGACAGGTGCTTGCCGCGCTGCCGGCGCTGCTGAGCCTGGGCCTGATTGCCCAGGCACGGGAGGGATATCGGCTCGCTGGTGCCAGCGTGGCGGGTTGACCAAGCCGGCGCCGGCGCGCACTGTCAGCGGATGGACGAGCAGATCGCCGAGGTGCGGCATCGGAGCCGGCCGGCGCAGAACGCGTCAGCAAAGTCCCTGCCAGCCCAGCCGATACCAGCCCAGCCGATACCAGCCCAGCCGGTACCAGCCCAGCCGGTACCAGCCCAGGACACGTCAGCAAGGGCCAAGCCGGCACAGCCCAAGCCAGCTAAGTCCAGCCGAGTCCAGCCCAGGCGCATCGTGCTGGCCACCCTGCGCGCTGAGCTTCCGGACAACCTCGCTGCCGAGCTGACCGAATTCGAACGGTTCCTGCGGCTGGAGCGGGGCCGGTCCGAGCACACCGTGCACGCCTACCTCGGTGACCTGACTTTGTTGCTGCACCACCTGGCGAGCGCCGGCCAGAAGGACCTCGGCGGCCTCACGCTGGCTGAGCTGCGCGGTTGGCTGTCCGGGATGCATCGCGCCGGGGCCTCCCGGACCACCCTGGCTCGTCGCGCGGCCGCGGCACGCACCTTCACCGGCTGGGCATTCGAACGCGCAAAGGTGCCGGCGAACGTGGCCGAACTGCTGGCCAGCCCGCGTCCGCACCGCAACATTCCAGCAGTGCTGTCAGCGGCCGAGGCCGGCGCGGTGGTGGATTCGATTGCCGGCCCCGAACCGCTGCAGTTGCGGGACCGGCTAGTTCTGGAACTGCTCTACGGCACCGGTATCCGGGTGGCGGAGCTGGTGGGCCTTGACCTGGACGACCTGGATCGGCACCGCCGGGTGCTGCGCGTGATCGGCAAGGGCGACAAGCAACGCACCGTCCCGTACGGCCAGCCAGCCGACCTCGCCCTGGAAGGCTGGCTGGCGACCGGCCGGCCGGCCTGGACGCAGCCCAATTCCGCCCGCGCGCTGCTGCTCGGCCAGCGCGGCGGCCGGCTGGATCAGCGGACGGCCCGGGCGGTGGTCAACCGAGCCACCTCCGGAGTCATCGGCGGCGCCGGACTGTCACCGCACGGCCTGCGGCACTCGGCCGCCACCCACCTGCTCGATGGCGGAGCCGATCTGCGTGCGGTGCAGGAACTGCTCGGCCACGCCAGCCTGGCCACCACCCAGATCTACACCCACGTCTCGGTCGATCGCCTGCGCCGAAGCTTCGACCAGGCTCACCCGCGCGCCTGAGCTGCCTCCAGGTCGAAGTCCCAAGGCACCAATCGCAGCACCCCGAGCGGTACCGGGCGACCTAACAGGCTCAGCGGGTCCAGGTATTGCGGTCCGCGCCGGGCGCCCCAGTGCAGGCAGCTAGCCGGTTGGCAGCTGCGGTGGTTGCCGGCCAGCCGTCCGATGACCTGGCCGGCGCGGACCGCAACACCCTTGCGTACCAAGGCGGTGACCGGCTCGTACTCGGTGCTGATGCCATCCGGGTGCGTGATCACCAGCACGCCCCGGCCGGCGACTGATCCCGCGAACCGCACGGTGCCGCTGGCGGCGGCCAGCACCGAGGTGCCTCGGCGAGCCGCGAGGTCAACCCCCAGGTGGCCGGCCTGATAGGGCTCGGGTGGCGGCTGGAACGGTTGCAGCACATGCAGTTGCCCGGCCAGTGGCGCCCGATAGCCGGGTTCGGCCAGCGGTGACCGACCGCCCAGCCCCGCCGCCGGGACCGCCACCGCCGCGACCCATCCCACCAGCGGCGGCGCAACGGCCGGCGCCGGCGTTACGGTCGGGATCGCCAACACAGGGACGAGCAGGCTGAGCAGTAGCGAACCTATCGGTCCGAAAACGCGGGTCATCCTGCCAGCATCGCCGAGCCGGGCTGGCCTGGCGGCCCGGCCCAAGATCTGTGGACAACAGCCGATCGCTCATCCACAGGTCACCACCTCGCGGCACCGTCCAACGACCCCTCAGTCGCCACCACCAGGCATGACCACCGGGCAGGACGAGCAGCCGGCCAACCGCACTAGGCGGCCCGAGCCGCCCGATTTCGTCGACCGGCGCACGCCCGTTAGACTTGCCCTGCACTCAGCGCAAGCTGGGTGACTTCGCGTGCCCTCCTGCCGACAACCTCGCTGCAGGTAGGCGGCCTGCTCGGTCCGGTGCCAGCACCGGCTCATTGGCCGCGACGCCCGGGCACCAGGGTGAGCGGCCAACCGGCCGGATCACGACAACCGAGGCCGCGCGGGCTACTGCCTGCGCATGAACGCAAGGAGGACGAGCCGGATGGCCGTCGTCACCATGAAGAACCTGCTCGACTCCGGTGTCCATTTGGTCACCGAACCCAGCGCTGGAACCCGAAGATGAAGCGGTTCATTTTCACCGAGCGCAACGGCATCTACATCATCGACCTGCAGCAGACCCTGAGCTACATCGACCGCGCCTACGAGTTCGTCAAGGAGACCGTCGCGCACGGCGGCACCGTGCTGTTCATCGGTACTAAGAAGCAGGCTCAGGAAGCGATCGCCGAGCAGTCCACCCGGGTCGGCATGCCGTATGTCAACCAGCGCTGGCTCGGTGGCATGCTCACCAACTTCTCGACCGTCTACAAGCGCCTGCAGCGTCTGAAGGAGCTCGAGGCCATGGAGGCCAACGGCTGGGAGGGCACCGCCACCAAGAAGGAGCAGCTCATCCTGACTCGTGAAAAGGTCAAGCTGGAGCGCACCCTCGGCGGTATCCGTGAGATGTCCAAGACCCCGAGCGCGGTCTGGATCGTCGACACCAAGAAGGAGCACCTCGCCGTCACCGAGGCCCGCAAGCTCAAGCTCCCGGTCATCGCGATCCTGGACACCAACTGCGACCCGGACGAGGTCGACTACAAGATCCCGGGTAACGACGACGCGATCCGCAGCTCGGCCCTGCTCACCCGGGTAATCGCCGATGCGGTCGCCGAAGGCCTGATGGCCCGAGCCGGCCTAGCGGCCAACGCCGGCCGGGACGACAAGCCGGAGCCTGGTGTGCTGGCTGCCGACGAGCCGCTGGCCGACTGGGAGACCGAGCTGCTCAAGCCGACCGAAGCGACCGCCGCGCCGGCTGAGGCAGCCGCGCCAGCCGAGGCCGCTGCGCCAGCCGAGGCCGCTGCGCCAGCTGAGTCCGCTGCGCCAGTCGAAGCAACCGCCGCGCCGGCTGAGTCCGCCGCGCCAGTCGAAGCGACTGAAGCTGCCGGTGACGCCGCGCCCGTGACCGAGAGCGAGCCCGCCAGCTCCTGAGCGGCTCGCTGGCAGTACCGCCGAAGCCGGCGAGCCGTCCGAGTCAACTCGGACGGCTCTGCCGTGCGATCGTCGCCGCGCGATCAGCCCGCAGCGACCACAACCGACCGATAATCGACAGAGCATCACGCGAGAGACAGGACATCGAGCAGATGGCAATCAGTGCCGCCGACGTGAAGAAGCTCCGGGACGCCACCGGCGCCGGCATGATGGACGCGAAGAAGGCCCTCGAAGCAGCTGACGGCGATTTCGACAAGGCCGTCGAGGAACTGCGGATCAAGGGCGCCGGCAAGGCGGCCAAGCGAGGTGCGGAGCGGGAGACCAGCAATGGCCTGGTTGCCGCGGCCGAGAACGCGATGATCGAGCTGGCTTGCGAGACCGACTTCGTCGCCAAGAACGAGCAGTTCCAGACCCTGGCCGGCGACATCGTTGCGCACTTCGTGGGTGCCCAGGCCAGCGACGCCGAGTCGCTGCTGGCCGAGACGCTGGCCGACGGCAAGACCGTCGCGCAGAACATTGAATCGCTCAACGCGGTCATCGGCGAGAAGATCGAACTGCGCCGCGCGGTCAAGCTGACCGGCAAGGTGGCCACCTACCTGCACCGCAAGTCCAGTGACCTGCCGCCGCAGGTCGGTGTGCTGGTCTCCTTCGAAGGCGACGACGCCAACGCGGCTCGGGGCGCTGCCATGCAGGTTGCCGCGCTCAAGGCCCAGTACCTCAGCCGCGACGACGTGCCGGCCGAGACCATCGAGAACGAGAAGCGAATCGCCGAGGCGACCGCGCGCGAAGAGGGCAAGCCCGAAGCTGCCCTGCCGAAGATCATCGAGGGCCGGGTGAGCGGTTTCTTCAAGTCCGAAGGCGGCGTCCTGCTCGAGCAGTCGGCCGTGCAGGACAGCAAGAAGACCGTCAAGGCGCTGCTGGACGAGGCCGGCGTGACCCTGACCGGTTTCGCCCGGTTCGAGGTAGGCGTCGGCTAGTCCGCACCTCGTAGTCGGTTTGCGGCGCACCCGGCCGTACCGCGAGCCCGATCCGCCGATCGGTTGTGGATAGGGCAGGATCGAGGATGCACACGTAACGACGAGAGGGGCCGCCATGACCGACACAGGACAGGCGGCCCTTCTGTCGTCAGCAGCCGATCACCCGCTGGAGCACCTGTTGGAACCGAACGGATACCGCCGGGTGATGCTCAAGCTGTCCGGCGAGGTATTCGGCGGCGGCGATATCGGGGTTGATCCGGACGTGGTCTCATCGATCGCCCGCCAAGTCAGCGAGGTGATCCGGCACGGCACCCAGGTCGCGGTGGTGGTCGGCGGTGGCAACTTCTTCCGGGGTGCCGAGCTCAGCCAGCGCGGCATGGATCGTGACCGGGCCGACTACATGGGCATGCTCGGCACCGTGATGAACTGCCTGGCATTGCAGGACTTCCTGGAAAAGGCCGGGGTGCCGACCAGGGTGCAGACCGCGATCACGATGGGTCAGGTCGCCGAGCCTTACATCCCGCGCCGAGCTGAGCGACACCTGGAAAAGGGCCGCGTGGTGATCTTCGGTGCCGGCGCCGGGATGCCGTATTTCTCTACCGACACCGCCGCCGCGCAGCGAGCGCTGGAAATCGGCTGCCAGGTACTGATGATGGGCAAGAGCGGTGTCGATGGGGTCTATGACTCCGATCCGAAGCTGAACCCGGCGGCGGTGAAGTTCGATGAGATCAGCTACGACGAGGTGTTGCAGCGCGACCTGCAGGTCGCCGATGCGACCGCGATCAGCCTGTGTCGCGACAACGGAATGCCGATCGTGGTGTTTGATCTTGCCGACGGCAACATCGAAAAGGTCGTGCGCGGTGAGAAGATCGGCACGCGAGTAGGTCCGGCGCGCTGAGGCGCGAGATCGGCACCGGCCGCTCGCAAGCAGGCGACAGCGCTCGAAGGACAGGGACAGAGCAGGAGATATGACGTGATCGACGAAACGCTCTTCGAGGCTGAGGAGAAGATGGAAAAGGCGGTGTCGGTATTGCGCGATGACCTGACCAGCCTGCGTACCGGTCGCGCGTCGGCCAGCGCCTTCGCCAGGCTCAGCATCGACTACTACGGGGCGATGACGCCGTTGCCGCAGCTCGCCTCGGTCAGCACCCCCGAAGCCAGGATGGCTGTCATCAAGCCCTACGACGCCAGCCAGTTGGGCGCGATCGAGAAGGCCATCCGGGACAGCGACCTGGGCGTGAACCCGACCAATGACGGCAACCTGATCCGGGTGATCTTCCCGCAGCTGACCGAGGAGCGCCGCCGCGAGCTGGTCAAGGTCGCCAAGAGCAAGGGCGAGGACGCCAAGGTTTCGATCCGCTCGGTCCGCCGCCACGCGAACGAGACGTTCAACAAGCTGGTGAAGGACAGCGAGGTCGGCGAGGACGATGCGCACCGTGCCGAGGTTGACCTGCAGAAGGTGACTGACAAGTACGTGGCCTCCGTCGACGAACTGGTCAAGCACAAAGAAGCTGAGCTGCTCGAGGTCTGATGGTCGGCTCTGATGAACCCGGCGGCTCGGCCGGCGGACGGCACGGTGGCGACAGTGACACTGGACTGTCCGTCGCGGAGCTGATCGCGCGTTCCCGGGCCGCATCGCCGGCAGCGCCGGCTCGGCCGTCCCGCTCGTCGCGGCGGGCAGCGCCAGCGTCCAACCTCGCTGAGCCGGCTCGGCTGGTGGTTTCCAGCGAGGCCAACGCGGTCAATGAGCTGATCCGGCAAGCGGCCAGTCCGGCGACCGTGCCGATCCGGCACCTGAGTGTCGTCGAAGCGAGCCCGGACGAGCTGCCCTCGGTGCGGGAGCTGCAGCCACCGCCGGCGCCCAGGGGCGGCCGCAACCTGCCGGCCGCGATCGGGGTCGGGGTCGCGCTCGGCGCGCTGATCATCGCCACCCTGACCGTGTACCGGCCGAGTTTCGCGTTCGTGGTTGCTATCGCGGTGGCGATCGGGGTCATCGAGATCGTGACCGCGATCGGCACTGTGGAGGCCCGGCCATCGCTGGTACCGCTGCTCGCCGGAACCGCCGCGATGGAGGCAGCGGCGTGGTTCCGGGGCCCGGACGGCCTGGTCGGCGCGCTGCTACTGACCGCGCTCGGGTTGACGATCTGGCGACTGGCCGACGGCGCCGCGGGCTACCTGCGCGATGTGGCAGCCGGCCAGCTGGTCGCGCTCTACGTACCGTTCCTGGCCGGGTTCGCGGTGCTGATGGTGCACGCCGACGACGGTGCCGCCCGGATCATCATCTTTATCCTGACCGTGGTGTGCTCCGATACCGGTGGCTACGCCGCTGGCGTGGTGCTCGGCAAGCATCCGATGGCGCCCACCGTCTCGCCGAAGAAGTCCTGGGAGGGGCTGGCCGGTTCGCTGCTGGCCGGCAGCGTGTCCGGCCTGCTCATGATGACGCTGTGCTTTCACCATCACTGGTGGCAGGGCGTGCTTTTCGGGATTGCGGTCGTGATCACGGCCACCCTGGGCGACCTGGGGGAGTCGATGATCAAGCGGGATCTCGGCCTGAAAGACATGGGCAAGCTGCTGCCAGGTCACGGCGGCATTATGGATCGGCTTGACTCGCTGTTGCCGTGCGCGCCGGTCGCTTACCTGCTGCTAGCCGCCTTCCTGCGCTGAGCAGGTCCGCGGTCGTGGGAGAATCGAGCTCTGATGACTTCTCTTCCGCTCATTTTCGACGCTCCCCGCACCACGCTGCCGCCCCGCCACCTGGCTGACCTGACCGAGGCCGAGCGGCGGGCCGCTGTGGCTGACCTCGGTGAGAAGCCGTTCCGGGCCGATCAGCTGTCCCGGCACTACTTCCAGCGGTGGGAGAACCGTCCCGAGCAGATGACCGATCTGCCGGCTGGCCTGCGAGATCGGCTCGGCGGTGCGCTGTTCCCGCCGCTGCTGACTGAACTCCGGCACGTCGAGACCGACCGGGGGACGACCCGCAAGACCCTGTGGAAGCTGCACGACGGCGTCCTGGTCGAGAGCGTGCTGATGCGCTATCGGGACCGGCTGACCGTCTGCATCTCCAGCCAGGCCGGCTGCGGGATGGCCTGCCCGTTCTGCGCGACCGGTCAGGGTGGGCTGCGCCGCAACCTGTCCACCGCCGAGATTGTCGAGCAGGCGGTGGCCGCGGCTCGGGTCGCGGCGGCTGGCGAGTTGCCTGGTGGCCCGGTGCGGCTGTCCAACGTGGTGTTCATGGGCATGGGTGAGCCGCTTGCCAACTACAACCGGCTGGCTGCCGCGCTGCACCGGCTGACCGATCCGGCCCCGGCCGGGATGGGCCTGGCGCAGCGCTCGATCACGGTGTCCACGGTCGGGCTGGTTCCGGCGATGCGGCGGTTGGCCGACGAGCGGCTGCAGGTCACCCTCGCGGTATCGCTGCACGCGCCGGATGACGAGCTGCGCGACACCCTGGTGCCGGTGAACACCCGATGGAAGGTGATGGAGGTGCTCGAAGCGGCCGATGCCTACGCCGCCATGACCGGGCGCCGCTACTCGATCGAGTACGCCATGATCCGGGGCATCAACGATCAGCAGTGGCGGGCGGACCTGCTCGGTCAGCTGCTGTCCGGACGGCTTGCCCACGTCAACCTGATCCCGCTGAACCCGACCCCGGGCTCGAAATGGGACGCCTCGCCCAAGCATGTCGAGGACGCCTTCGTCGAGCGGATCGCCGCCCACCGGGTGCCGGTCACCGTGCGCGATACCCGCGGCCGCGAGATTGACGGGGCCTGCGGTCAGCTGGCCGCCAGCGGCTGAGCCCGCTAGCCGACGGCTCCCCGATCAGCTGAGCAGGCTCCGGCCGTACCAGTCGGTCGAGTCGCGAACGCCCGGCAGGGCGAAGAAGTACCCGCCTCCGGTCGGTGAGATGTAGTCGACCAACGGCTCGTCGATCAGCCTGGTCTGGGTCGCCTCGAACTGGGTGACCGGATTTCGCTGGAAGCAGTTGAAGATCAGCCCGACGTCGAGGTTGCCGTTGAGGTCATCGCCTCGGTCGTAGTTGTAGCCCCGGCGCAGGATCCGGCTGGCGTCGGTGGCGGCGGTTCGCGGATTGGCCAGCCGGATGTGCGCGTCCAGCGGGATCACTTTGCCGGTCTGGTCCATCGGATAGATCGGGACGTCCTGCTCGTCGGAGCCGTCCAGTGGAGCTCCGCTGTCCCGGCGCCGGCCGATCATCAGCTCCTGCTCGTTGAGCGAGACCCGGTCCCAGAACTCTACGAACATCCGGATGATCCGCAGCACGTGATAGCTGCCGCCGACCGCCCAGGCCGGCTCGTCGGCGCCGGCCCACAGCAGCTGGTCAGCCAGCCTGGTATCGGCGGCGACCGCCGGGTTAGCGATCCCGTCCTTGAAGCCGAGCAGGTTG
Organism: Jatrophihabitantaceae bacterium; assembly: GCA_039922115.1. Lineage (GTDB taxonomy): Bacteria > Actinomycetota > Actinomycetes > Mycobacteriales > Jatrophihabitantaceae > Jatrophihabitans_A. The sequence continues at coordinate 718 of JBDSAN010000444.1, read as the reverse complement.
CGCGGGGTGCCCGACGGCGCGGGCGGTGAGCTGAACCCATCGATCCGGTACCGCAGCTGCATGCCGCCCCGGGTGTGCTTGGTAATCAGCCGCAGCGCCCGCAGCACGGTGTCGTGGTGGCCGGCGCACAGTTGCAGCACCAGGTCGCCATGGGTCCGGGCTGGGTCGAGGTTGTCGTTCGGGAAGGTCGGCATCGCGACGAGGTGGCGGGGTTTGGCCGCGGCCAAGCCGTACCGGCCGTCGAACATCGACGCGCCGACCCCGAGCGTCACGGTCAGGCCGTCGGCCGGGGCGGCGGTGCCTAGCAATGCGTTGTCCGCAGGCGGCGCGCCGATGCCGGTATCGGGCAGCGTGCCACCGGCTGTCAGCTGCCGGGCCACCGTCGTGATCGCTCGCATCAGCGCGGCCAGCTCGGCCTTGCTCCGGGCAGTCAGGTCAAAGACCGCGTAGCTCGCCGCCGCCGGTGCCGGGGTGATGATGCCGGCCTGGTGCGTTGCGTGAAACGGGACGGCCGGCAGCCGGGCCTGACCGGTCGCGGTGATCGGCACGCCGGACTGGGTGGACGGGCCGGCCGCCTGCGCGGATCCGAGGGGCAACGCGGCGGCGGTGCCGGCGCCGGCCACCCCCACGCCGAGGCCTTTCAGAAAGCTGCGTCGATCAAGGTTCATCGGTGCTGGTTACCTTTCATGGATTGCGTAGCTCGAGCAGGTCCGGGATC
>JBDSAN010000443.1:0-6728 GCA_039922115.1 Jatrophihabitantaceae bacterium | reverse complement strand
CCGGGTCGGTGGCCGGCTCACCGACATCTCGCATGCGGTGGAAAGCTCCGTGCGCGGTTCCGGCGACTACGGCATCATCACCGGCTACGGCGGGCACGGCATCGGCACCGAGATGCACATGGCGCCGCACATCCTCAACTACGGTCGGCCCGGTCGCGGCCCCCGGCTCGCTGCGGGCATGGTGTTGGCGATCGAGCCGATGATCACCCTAGGTTCGCCGCATAGCCGCGAGCTGTCCGATCGCTGGACGGTGGTGACCGCCGATGAGTCCCGCTCGGCGCACTGGGAGCACACCGTGGCCCTGTTACCGGACGGGCTGTGGGTGCTCACCGAACCCGACGGCGGCCGGGCCGAGTTGGCCGCGCGCGGGGTCGCGCTGAGCGCGTTAGCCGGCTGACCGCTCGAATTCGGCTGGCTGTAATCGGGATGTAAGGCCTGGTGGCCGTTGTCGGAGCCAAACTATAAGTTCGAAGTCGTCGTTGCGCAGCCCGCGTTGTTACCGCGGCCGGGCAGCGCGGACGGCAGACAACCATCGAGGCTGAACAGCAGCCGCGCGAGCGCCGAGGGCGGCCCGACACGGTGCGCCGGTCAGCGCAGGCATGAAAGGCCAGGCACCGCCATGAGTCATCACCTCGCAACTTCCACCGCCAGCCCGATCCACACAGTCGCTGAAGCAGGGGCCTACATCGCTTCGGTCTGCTTCAAGCACGGGCCTCCACGAAAGACCGGCATCGAACTCGAATGGCTATTGCTAGACCCGAATGACCCGCTCCGCCGTCCGGATACCGCGACGCTGCTGGCCGCGCTCGGCCCGCACGCTCCCCGGACGTTGAACCCCGACAGCCCCGCCCTGGCCCTGCCAGCCGGTGGCCTGGTCACGGTAGAACCAGGCGGCCAGGTCGAGATTTCCTCCTCCCCGGCCGACTCGGTAGCTGCCCTGATCGCGGCGATGAACCGGGATGTGTCCGCCCTGACGGCGATGCTGCGGCCCACCGGCTTCGAGCTTGGCGGCCTGGCCGCTGACCCGCTCCGGCCGCCGCACCGGATCCTGCACACCCCCCGCTATGACGCGATGGCCGCTGCCTTCGACAGCGTCGGGCCGGCCGGTCGCGCCATGATGTGCTCGACCGCCGCGACCCAGGTTTGCCTGGACCTCGGTTCGGCCGCTGCTGCCGGCGACCGGTGGCGGGCCGCGCACTACCTCGGCCCGGTGCTGCTGGCCGCGTTCGCCAACTCGGCCCGGATCGCCAGCGGCAGCGACGTGGCCGGCTCGCATCGGATGGCGTCCTGGTGGCAGCTCGATCCGCAGCGCACCCTGCCACCACGATCGTTGCGGCTGGCCGACTACGTCGAGCGCGCGCTGGACACCCAGGTGCTGGCCCGGTGCCGCGAGCATGGTTCCTGGCACGTCCAGCAGCCGCTGACGCTGCGGCAATGGGTGAACTCCGGCGAACCGGTCAGCACCGCCGACGTCGACCTGCACCTGTCCATGCTGTTCCCCCCGGTCCGGCCGCAGGGCTACCTGGAACTGCGCTACCTGGACGCTCAGCCGGCGGGGGAGTGGATCGCTCCGCTGGCGCTGATCGCGGCCCTGTTCGCCGATGCCGCCGGCGTTGCCGCCATCGTCCAGCGCTGCGCAGGGATCGCCGATCGCTGGCTTGTCGCTACCGAGCTCGGACTGCGCGATGCCGCGCTCAGCAACTGCGCGGCGGGCCTGCTCACGCTGGTCGAGCCCCGGCTGGCCCGATTGGGGCTGCCGGCAGCTACCGAGGCTGAGGTGCGCCGGCTGCTGCGCCGGCGGCTGGGCGACGGGATCAGCCCGGCGATGGACGTCTTGGCCCAGCGGCCAGCGACCTTGGAGGGATCTCGATGACCGCGCTGGACAGCTTCACCGATCCGCTCACGCTTGCCGATGAGGCCCTGCGCGAGCACATCGCCGCTGAGCTGATCCGAACCCGGCAACGGACGGTGGCGCTCACCGACGCAGTCGATGACCAGGACCTGATCAGTCAGCACTCCCCGCTGATGTCGCCGCTGGTCTGGGACTACGCCCACATCGCTAACCAGGAGGAGATCTGGCTGGTGCGCGATGTCGGTGGCCGGGCTTCGGTGCGACACGACCTGGACGATCTGTACGACGCTTTCAAGAACCCGCGCGCGGACCGGCCGAGCCTGCCGCTGCTCTCACCGCCCCAGACCCGCGGCTATGTCGACCAGGTTCGTGCCGAGGTGCTTGAGGTGGTCAGCAAGGTAGCCCTGAACGACACCAGGTTGACCCGCGCGGGCTTCGCCTTCGGCATGGTGATCCAGCACGAGCAGCAGCATGACGAGACGATGCTGGCGACCCATCAGCTTCGCAATGCCGGCGCGCCGCTGCGGGCACCGGCGCCGCGGCCCCAGCGCAACACCGGCCTGCCACCCGAGGTATTGATCCCTGGCGGGCCGTTCAGCATGGGTACCGACACCGAGGCCTGGGCGCTGGACAACGAGCGTCCCGCCCACCAGGTCGACCTGGCGCCCTTCTACCTGGACACGGTGCCGGTCAGCAACGGTGACTACCTGGCGTTCATCGATGCCGGTGGCTACCAGGATCCGCGCTGGTGGTCGGCGGCCGGCTGGCGGCACGTCGAGCAGGCCGGGCTGATCGCGCCGCTGTTCTGGCGTCGGGACGGCGACGGCTCCTGGCTACGGCGCAGTTTCGGAAGCTGGGTCGCGGTCGAGCCAGCTGAGCCGGTGCTACACGTCTGCCAGTACGAGGCGCAGGCATATGCCAGCTGGGCGGGTCGGCGGCTACCCACCGAGGCCGAGTGGGAGAAGGCGGCTCGCTGGGATCCGGCGACCGGACGGTCCCGCCGGTATCCATGGGGCGATGCCGATCCCACGCCGGAGCAGGCCAATCTCGGTCAGCAGCACTTGCGACCGGCTCTGGTCGGCAGCTATCCGGCCGGCGCCTCGCCGCTGGGTGCGCACCAGTTGATCGGCGATGTCTGGGAGTGGACGTCCTCGCCCTTCGCGGCCTACCCGGGCTTCGAGGCGTTTCCCTACCCCGAGTACTCGAAGGTCTTCTACGGTCCCGACTACTACGTGCTGCGGGGTGGCTCATTCGGCACCGATCGGGCCGCCTGCCGGGCGAGTTTCCGGAACTGGGACTTCCCGATCCGCCGGCAGATCTTTGCCGGGTTCCGCACCGCTCGCGACCTCAGCGCGACAGAGGGCGGACGCGGCTAGATGTGCCGTCACCTGTGCTATCTCGGCGAGCCGATCGGGATCGGTGAGCTGGTCTTCGATGCACCGCACTCGTTAGCCGTGCAGTCCTACGCGCCCAAGGACATGCGTGGCGGCGGCCGGGTCAATGCCGACGGTTTCGGCCTCGGCTGGCTTGATCAGCAGGGTGGCCTGGTGCGGTACCGGCGAGCCGGTCCGATCTGGCAGGACGCCGGCCTGCGCTCGATGGCCAGCGCCGTGTCGTCGACGGCGATGCTGGCAGCAGTGCGCAATGCCACGGTCGGCATGCCGGTCACCGAGTCGGCCGCCGCGCCGTTCACCGATGGCCGCTGGCTGTTCAGCCTGAACGGTCGGATCGACGGCTGGCCAGATGCGGCGGTCGGGCTGGCCAGCGAGCTGCCGGTTCGAGAGTTGCTGACCCTGGACGCGCCGACCGATGCCGCGCTGCTGTGGTCGGTGCTGCGCCACCGGCTGGCCGCAGCCGAGCCGGACGACAGTGGCCGCTCCGGGCCATCGCTGGACCCGAGCCGGCTGCTGGCCGAGCTGATCGACCAGGTACTGGCGGTAGCGCCGGCCTCGCGGTTGAACCTGCTGCTCACCGACGGGCGGCGCTGCTATGCCAGCACGCTCACCCATTCGCTGTGGTACCGGCGCTCGAGCCGTGGCACGGTGCTGGCGAGCGAGCCGCTGGACGACCAGCCTGATTGGCAGCCGATCGACGATGGCCGGCTGGTGGTCGCAGATCGCGACGGAGTAACCGTCACCGAACTGCCGGGCCGCGCAATCGCGAGCCCGGCTCCGCAGTAACCGATGAGGAAGTGAACAGATGTCGATCAGCGTGGATGACAGGTTTCTCGATTCGGCGGTGGCTGCCGATGAGCTGGCTGCCGACGCCCTGGCCGGACTGACGGCCCAGCCCAAGACCTTGCCGCCGCGGTGGTTCTATGACCGGCGGGGTAGCGAGCTGTTCGAGCAGATCACCGAGCTGCCGGAGTACTACCCGACCCGGACCGAGCGGCTGATCCTGCAACAGCACGCCGATGACATCGCGGCCGCGGCCGGCGTCAACACGGTGGTCGAGCTCGGATCCGGGTCGTCCAGCAAGACCCGCCTGCTGCTGGATGCCTGGCAGCGGGGCGGCACCCTGCAGCGGATCGTGACTGTCGACGTGTCGGTCAGCGCGCTCACCGAGGCAGCCCAGGTGCTGTCGGCCCGCTACCCGGGCGTGCAGGTGCAGCCGGTGCGGGCTGATTTCACCAGGCACCTGCACGGCCTGGACACGGTTGGCCGGACCGCGATCGTGTTTCTCGGCTCGACCATCGGCAACCTGGACCCGGCGCAGCGGCGGCAGTTCTTCGACAGCGTGCGGGCGGCGCTGGCCGATGGGGACGTGCTGCTGCTCGGCACCGACCTGGTGAAGTCACCCGATGTCCTGGTGCCGGCCTACGATGACACGGCCGGGGTGACCGCCGAGTTCAACCTCAACGTGCTGAACGTGCTGAATCGGGAACTCGGCGGCGACCTGCCGGTCGATGCGTTTCGGCATCGGGCGGTCTGGAATGCCGTCGACGAGCGGATCGAGATGCGGCTGCGTGCCGAACGGGTGGTGGATGCCACGCTCGCTGAGATCGAGCTGGCGCTGCACTTTGAGGCCGGGGAGGAGCTGCTGACTGAAATCTCGTCGAAGTTCCGGCGCGCCTCGATAGCTGCTGAGCTGTCCGCATCGGGCCTGCAGCTGGATCGCTGGTGGACGGACCCTCAGGACTATTTCGCGGTCAGCATGGCCAGCTGAGGAGCGTCCCTGGCCAAGCTAGGCCGGTGGCAGCCGCCGGCGAACGATGGCCGACGACAGCTGTCGGCGCGGAACCCGGACGGCGATGGCAGGAAAGTAGGCGCGCTCGGCGCTGTGTGCTGCCCGCTCGGCCAGCTTCCAGCGGGGTGGCTCGGACGGTTCGGGACCGCGCTTGTCGCTCATCTTCGCCTTCCCTGCTGATCAGTCGGGCTGCTAGTAGCGGGCGCTGCTGATCGCTGGTCGCTGCTACCGGGCGGGTTTGCTACCGAGCCGGGCTAGCTGTCGACTCGCCGCCGATGGCAGGTAGCTATCCATCGAGGCGGGTGGCGTGGCGACATTGCCCATGGCCGACTGGCCATCGCGGGCAGCGGCTGTCCAGACCACTGCCGAGCTGTCGCCACGCCGCCCTGCCCTCCCCCGAGGTCGCGGCGCCGGCTGGCCGACCTAACCCGCTCGGTCGGAACCTTTCGGGTGTTCGTCCTGCCGGCTCATCAAATGTACTGTGAATTATAAGACATCAGACACGCTCAGATTGCAACACCAAGTCCGACTTGTCAATTGTTTCCGGTCGGGAACTGCTGCCGCTTCGGGCTAGGCCACCGACCAGAATGGTGCCTGTCGGGCCAGCGAGCGGCGGATCGAGCGGCGTTCGCTCGCGGTGAGCGTGCTCAGCCGTAGCCGCAGCGTTTCGCTGTCGACATCGAGGAACTGAGCCAGCGCGGGCACGTCTTCGCTGCCACCCAGCTCCCGGATGCCAGCGATCAGCAGGTCCGGCGGGATCAGTCGCATGGCCGCCGTCGTGTGCACCTGAATCTCTTCGCGGCCGGCCCAGGGTCCGCAATCGCGCAGGCCACGCTCCAGGTGCACGATCTCGTGGGCCAGCGTGCACCGCCGCTGGGCTGCGCTGGTGCCGGCCCGCAGTGCGATCAGCCGCCCGTCATCACGCACTTCGCCGAGCAGGTTGCCGCGCATCGTCTCGATGATCACCCTGGTTTGCGGCCAGTTCTGCGCTACATCGCGCCACGGGTCGTAGCGGTTGGCCGGGTGAACGTGATTGCGCCGGTGCGGTCGGCTGGCTGCGAGCGAGGTCATGACCGAAGTATCCGTCGAGCCCCTGACGTTCTGGATCGTACGGGCGCACTGGCACCGGCCGCCCGCTCCGGCGCGCTAGCGCGGACCGGTGGTAGGTGGCTCGCTATCACCACGCCGCGCCGCTTTGGGGCTGCCCGAGCGCCGGGTGGGGCTGGCGGCTGCCGGACCGGCCGGCCTCGGTTCGAGCATGGCGCGAATGATCTCGTCCACCGCGCGGCGTTGGCGCCGGCTCAGCCGGCTGGCCTCGGCCGGTGGCCGGTACGGCTCGGTCTCCTCGGACGGCAGCTGAGCCGCGCGGCGCATCGGTGCCAGCTGTACGTTCAGCACGCTGGCCAGCGCGACCAGTGTCTCTTCGTCCGGCCGGCCGTGATCACCGCGCAGGTACCGGGCGGCGGTGTCGTGATTGAGGCTGAAGCCGAGCGCCTGCGCCTCGCGGGCGATCGAGCGGGCGCTCAGGCCGGCCGTATTGGCGGCCTTCAATAATTCCGACAGCTCGCTCACCGGAACCGGCCCGACGTGATCTCGCGCCATCCCGTGCGGCGACGTGCAGTCATGCCGTGAACATTAGCTGTTCGAGAACGGCCTGTACTCCTGAATCCGCCGGCAACCATACGTCCGG
>JBDSAN010000442.1:0-2770 GCA_039922115.1 Jatrophihabitantaceae bacterium | reverse complement strand
TGGCAGCGCTCAGCCCGGACGTGTTCAGCGTGGGGTCGATGTCCAAGCCGATCTGGGGTGGCCTGCGCGCCGGCTGGATCCGGACCGACGCCGAGACCGTGACCCGGTTGGCGATCGTGCGGGCCCGCGCGGACATGAGCGGGTCGGTGCTGGACCAGTTGCTGGCCTGCGAGCTGTTTGCTGACTATCCGCAGATCATCGCCGACCGGCGGGCCGAGTTGCGGGCCGGTCGGGACGCGCTGCTGACCGCGCTGGCCGAGCGGTTGCCGGGCTGGCGGCCCAGCCGCCCAGCCGGCGGCCTGTCCAGCTGGATCAGGCTGGACGCGCCGGCAAGTTCGGCGTTGACCCATCAGGCCGAGCAGCGTGGCGTGCTGCTCACGCCCGGTTCCCGGTTCACCGTCGAGGCCAGCCTGGAGCGCTACCTGCGGATCCCGTTCGCGCTGCCACCGGCCGTGCTGAGCGATGCCATCGGCCGGATCGCGCTGGCCTGGGCCGAACTGGACGGCCAGCCGGTCCGGCGCTTCGAGGCCGGCCTGCTCGTCCCGACCTAACTTGCTAGCCGGCCAAGCCAACCAAGCCGACCAAGCCTTGGCGACTTAGCCCCAACGATCTGGCCAGTCACGATCAGCGGGTGGCGATGCCTTCCAGTCGGGCCTGCGCCGCCACCGCCTGCCGGACGGCCGGAGCAACCCGCTCGTCGAACGGGGCCGGCACGATGTAGTCGGCCGACAGCTCGCCGAACACCACCGCTCCGATCGCGCCAGCGGCGGCCAGCTTCATGCCCTCGGTGATCTGCGCCGCGCCGGCATCGAAGGCACCGGCGAAAACCCCTGGAAATGCAAGGACGTTATTGATCTGATTCGGCAGGTCGCTGCGGCCGGTGGCGAACACCCCGGCATGCCGGAGTGCGACTGCCGGCGCCACCTCCGGGTTCGGGTTGGCCAGCGCGAAGATGATTGGCTTCGGCCGCATCCGGGCCACCGCGTCCTCGGCCACCGCGCCTGCGCTAACCCCGATGAACACGTCCGCGCCGACCAGCCCTTCGGCCAGCGAGCCGGTCAGGCCGGACCGGTTGGTGCTCCGGGCGAGTTCCTGCTTGACCGGGTTGAGATCGTCCCGGCCGGCATGGACGATGCCGCGTGAGTCAGCCACCGCCAGGTCACCGACGCCGGCGGCCAGCAGGATCCGGGCACAGGCCACCCCGGCCGCCCCCGCGCCGGAGATCACCACGCGTAACTCGGCAAGATCGCGACCGGTCAGCGCGGCCGCATTGCGCAGTGCGGCCAACACCACGATTGCCGTGCCGTGCTGGTCATCGTGAAAGACCGGGATCGGTAGCAGCTCGCGCAACCTGCGCTCGATCTCGAAGCAGCGCGGTGCCGAGATGTCCTCGAGGTTGATCCCGCCGAATGACGGGGCGATCCGCACCACGGTGTCGATGATCTCCTGGACATCGGTCGTGGACAGCACGATCGGTACCGCATTCAGCCCGGCGAACTCGGCGAACAGCGCGCACTTGCCCTCCATCACCGGCAGCGCGGCGGCCGGCCCGATATCGCCGAGGCCCAGCACCGCGGTGCCATCGCTGACCACAGCCACCAACCGGGACCGCCAGGTGTAGGTCTGGGCCAGCGACTCGTCGGCAGCGATCGCGTCAGATATCTCAGCGACTCCGGGGGTGTAGGCAAGCGAGAGCGCCTCGCGATCGGTCAGCGCCATGGTGCTGCGCACGATCAGCTTGCCGCCCTCGTGGGCCTTGAAGACCGGGCTCGCCGGATCGAATGGTTGTGCCACAACATCGCTCCCAACGCATCAGCGGGTCAGTCCGGCACGTCTACCCGACACGCCAGGACGATCCAGCCAGCCGTCGGAGGTGACACACCGCGAGCCTAGCCACCTGGGGTAACGGCCAGCCTTCTTCGTTGATGCCGGGTTCGCCGGTCGTTGCGAGTCTGGCACGTCCGGAGCGTCAACGGCTCCCGGAACCGGCGGACGGGTGAGCAGTGCCACCCTCACAGACCGTCCGGTGGCGCCGCTGGCGGCCGGCGGCCGAGCCAGCGCGAGCGCCAGGACGCTCGCCGGCCGGGTCCGCGACACCACTGCCAGACCACCACGGCGTGCACGTCGGCAACGCCGTACTGCCTGGAATCGGAACCGACACGGGCGTTGTCGCTGGCCAGCCACCAGCCACCAGCACGCTCGCCGGTGACCCGCTTGAGCACCAGCAGGCCGGGCTCGGACCGGAACTCGGCCAGCACGATCGCTCCCGGCACGACCTGGGCCCCGTGCCTGACCAGCAGCCAGTCACCGGCCAGCAGCGTCGGGGTCATCGAGGCGCCCTCGACCCACACCCGCTGCCAGGCGATCACCGCATCCACGGCTGCTCATGCTGCCGCAGTGCTGCCTAAGGACCGGAGTAGGGTCGTTACAGCAGCTCCGGCGCCGCGAATAATGTCGGAAAGGCCGGAACACCCCGCAAGCATCACCAGCTAGATGTTGCCGTTGAGACTGGAGGAAACCCATGCACTTGATGCGTCGTCCGATCACCGCTTCCGCGCACTGCGACCTGCCGTGTGGCGTGTACGACCCGGCCCAGGCCAGGATCGAGGCCGAGTCGGTCAAGGCCATCCAGGAGAAGTACCAGGGCAATGAGGACCCGGTGTTTCGGACCCGGGCGATCCTGATCAAGGAGCAGCGCGCCGAGCTGGTCAAGCACCACCTGTGGGTGCTGTGGACCGACTACTTCAAGCCCCCGCACTTCGAGAAGTAC
>JBDSAN010000441.1:0-15007 GCA_039922115.1 Jatrophihabitantaceae bacterium | reverse complement strand
CACCACCTCGACCGAAACATAGTCGCCGAACGAGGGCTCGTTACGTCCCTGCAGCAGCCGCTCGACGAGATAGCCACCGGCCTCGGCAGGATCGACACCTCGAGCCGCCTCCTCGACCGCTGCGGGCGTGTGAATGCTGCGAACCTCGCGGCTCCCCCATCCCCGATCGGGCTTCAGCACGACCGGCAGTCCCAGCAGGAAGGCGGCGCGGCGGACGTCGTCGGCTGTCCGAGCGGACAGATGCGCGACGTCGTCGCAGCGGCTTTCGGCAAGGCGTCGCCGCTGTGCGAGCTTCGATCGCAGCACTCGGGCGGTGTTCGGTGAGAATCCGGGCAGGCCCCAACGGTGAGCAAGTTCGGCAGCGACAGGGATCTGCGGTTCGCTATAGGTAATGACGCCGTCGACGGTGACCTCGGCCGCCTGGGCGGCGTCAGGATCGTCGTACACGGCAACATCGAGGGACTCGAAGATCTCGCGCGCGCTGCTTGCAGTTTCATCCGTTCCCGAAACGACGACGACCAGGTCGGCGATGGGCTCGATCGCGGTGAGCAGGTCCCACGGTCCCGGCGAGTTCAAGCCGTGCAGGCAGAGCAACCTCGGCCGCATCGAGGTCACTCGCTCGAGCCGGTCAGGATCATCAGTGGCAACGATTCGTAGCCGCCCTGGGTCAGCTGGGCGACGGTCAGCCCGTAGGCCTCGAGCGCCGCGCGAACGGCTGCCACCGACGAGCGGCGGGCATCGACTTCGACGAATGCGTTGCGCACGACCACCCCGCCCAGTCCGGCCAGTACGGCCGTCTCGTCGCCTTCGACGTCGATCTTGAGAACATCGATTGTGGACCGTCCGGCGGCCGCGCAGATCTCCGACAGCGGCGCAACCCGAACCTGCCGGTGTTCGAAGGCGAATCGTGGACGAAGGAGCTCATCGATATCAGCCAGCAACTCCTGATCTGCCTGATCGTCAAGCTGGCCCACCGCGTAGGTGTGAACCATGCCGAAGTCCGCGTCTGGATCGGCGTACCTGCCCGACATCATCGAGTAACCGGGATAGAAGATGAAGTCCTCCGCCCCGTCGCACGCACCGGCAGCGACATCCGGAACCAGGATCTCGGTCGGCCCGGTGACATTGCGCGCAAGGTTGCGTCGCAGCAGGTCACGCACATCGGGAATCGCCTCTAGGCAGATGATGCATTCCGGCTGCCAGCTAGCAGCGGCATAAAGGGCGAACAACCCTATATTCGCACCGACATCGACGACGAGACGAGGACGCTCGGCAATCTGGTTCGTGTGATAAATCCGGTCGAGCACGATCTCCCGATACAGGTAATCGGTCTCGCTCCTGGACATCTCCTCGACGACCCACCCATTCGGCAGCACGCGAGTCGCCGGGACCTGCGCATCGTCAGCGTTGCGAGGCACCATCACCGCCGCTGTGAAGGTAGGCCTCGGGCGATTCACACCAGTCCGCGATCAGATCGGCGGTGTGCTGTGGAAGTTCAAGCCAGAAAAAGTGACCGGCCGAAAGTACGCGTAACTGTGCGTTGGGAATCGTCCGGGCCAGAATCACCGCATCCTCCAGATCGATGACTCGGTCGTCATCGCCGTGAATGACGAGCGTGGGTACCTGCAACGACGGCAACCGGCTGAGGGTGGAATGCCGCGAGTGCGCCTCGACCTGAGCCAGGACCATCGCTGGATCGGTGCGCACCGCCTGCTCGGCGGCGAGGTACTCCGCCCAGGCCTGCCCGCTCGCTCGCTCGGGATCCTTCACCGCAAGCCGGAACAGGTTCGAACTCGTCGTGGCCCGATCGCCAGGAACTACCGCAGCTGCCAGCCGGGCATCGGCAGCGATCGTGCGCGCGCTTGCCGAGGCGCCGCCGGCATTGCTGCCGCCGAGCACCAGGCGCGCCACCCGATCGGGAGCGTTGAGCGCCAACTCCTGTGCCACAACCCCACCTGCCGACACACCTACTACCGTGCAGGACGGCCAACCGACCTCGTCCAACAAACGCACCGCATCCTCGGCAAGTTCGGCCATGGTTATGCGGGGCTGGCACCCGGCTGAGCCTCCGATGCCTGCCGGGTCGTAGGCGATCACGTCACAGCGACCGGACAGCTCGGCCAGGAACCGCTCACCCCAGTGCAGCCGACCAGCCGCGGCCCCCTGAATCAGCAACACCGGTGGGCCGGAGCCGCGCCGGTGGCAATGCGGCGAGTCCGGCCGATCAGCCATCGGCTGCTCCCCACGTCGTCTGCTGCGCCCCGTGTCCAGCGAGCACCGCCGGTGCCGCTCGGCAGGCGATTGGCGGCGGTTGATCCGCTAGGCAGCCGATCGTACTGAGCGGAGCCTTGGTGGCCAAACCTGCGCCCTTGGCGCGGTTCACGTCTGCTCAATTCTGACTTACCTCGCGTCGGTTAGGGTGAAACCCAATTCGGCCCGGGCGACGGTTCGCCGTCGGAACGGGCCTAATACGGGTGCTCGTCGAAGGCAGGGAGTGTCATGACTCAGGTTCCCGGCGAGGTTCCAGCATCTGAGGAGAGGGTTCTGGCTACCGCCGACGTCACTTACACCGAACCAACCGGCCGCTGGGCGGGCAGGTTGCGCGGTGCCGTCCCGCCGGAGCCGGCCCAGCGGATCTACGCGCTCGCTGCACTGGTGGACGCCGTCGGCCTCGGCCTCTACGGGACCGGATCGATCATTTTCTTCGTCCATACTTTGCGATTCTCGGCGCACTTCGTCGGCACCGCGCTCACGGTCGCAGCGCTTGTCGGCCTGCTCGCCTCGCTACCTGCGGGATCACTGTCTGACCGAGTCCAGGCGAAGCCGGTCGTGGTTGCGCTCATGATCGCCCAGGGCGTGCTGTTCGCGCTGTTCCCGCTGGTCCACGGCCGAGCGGCATTCCTGGTGATCATCACAGCGGTCGCGCTGGTGTCGGCAGCGATTGTGCCCACCCGCCAAGTGCTGATCTCCGACATCGTTGACCCCGCTTCACGGGTGCGGCTGGCCGCCTACAGCCGGGCCGTGCTCAACGTCGGCGTCAGCGTGGGCGCGCTGCTGGCCTCCGTCGCACTCGCATCCGGCGGCCGCACCGCCTTCAACGCAATCCTGCTGGGCAACGCGGCCTCGTGCGTGATCGCCGCGGGGCTGCTGAGCCGGATCAAGGTGCGGCCCCGTACACCTGCAGCCGATCCCGGACCGTCCGACGAGCCAGCGCCACCCGACCGGCACCCGTTGCTGCAGCCACGGCTGGTGTCGGCAGCCACGATCTGCGGAATCCTGTTCCTGAGCGCGGCAATTCTCGATGTCGGGCTACCGCTGCAGGTGGCCGAACACTCCTCGGCGCCGACCTGGGTGATCGGGCTGCTGCTCGTCGTCAACACGGTCATGGCGGTAACGCTCCAGGTCGTGACGAGCCGAGGCGCCCACACCGTGGCCGGGGCGGCTCGCGCGAACCGCATCGCCGGATTGGCCCTGTTGGCCTGCTGTTTGGTCTTTCCGCTGTCGAGCCATGGACCGGCTGGCCCGGCAATCGTGGTTCTGATAGTCGCGACGGTGCTGCTCACGATGGGTGAGCTGTACAGCTCCGCCGGCTCGTGGGGATTGTCGTACGGCCTGGCCGACACCGAGCAAGAGGGCAAGTACCTCGCCAGCTTCGGCCTGCTCAGCCAGTTCATTCAGGTTTTCGGTCCATTGCTGGCCACGGTCGTGGTCGGCGTGGGCATGCTGGGGTGGATCACCGTCGGGGTGGTGTTCGCGCTGAGCGGATACCTCGCCCCGAAAATCACTCCTGGGTAATGACCACCAGGATCAACCGGCGCACGCGCCAGCACCACCACGGGGAGGAAAGCAGCGATGGTAGCCCTTGTGCCTGCGCCGCCGGTCGCGATCATCGGCATGGCCGGGCGGTTTCCCGGCGCGGATGACGTCGGCCGCTTCTGGCAGAACCTGCTGTCCGGGGCGGAGAGCATCACCCGCACATCGGCTGAAGGTCAGGACGGGACGGACTTCGTTCGAGCGGTTGGACGGGTCGAGGGCATCGAGGATTTCGACGCCGACTACTTTCGCATCCCGCCGGCCGAGGCGGTGCTGATCGATCCTCAGCATCGGGTGCTGCTCGAAGTTGCTGCCGCCGCGATGCAGGACGCCGGCTATGAAGCTGTGCGCGATCAGCGAGTCGGCGTGTACGTCGGCTGCGGCGAGAACTACTACCTGCCTGATTTCGTCGAACCGCGCGAAGCCGCCGAGGGCCGTGGCGGTGACCCGTTGGTGCCGTCGGCCGGCGGGACGGACACGCGCGTCCTGTCGGCGAACGAGAAGGACTTCCTGGCGGCACGCATCGCCTTCAAGCTCGGGTTACAGGGTCCCAGCATCACTGTGCAGGCAACCTGCGCGTCCGGCCTGACCGCCGTGGCCCTTGCCTGCTCGGCACTTGCGGTCGGTGACTGTGACATCGCCATCGCCGGCGGGGTTGGCCTGATCATGCCCGACATGCAGGGCTATCGCTGGTCCGCCGGTGGCATCTTCGCCGCCGATGGCCGCTGCCGGGCCTTCGACGCCGAGGCCTCCGGAACCGTTCCCGGCTCAGGCGCTGCGGTCGTGGTGCTACGCCGTGACGAGGACGCCAGGGCTGTCCGTGACCGCCGCCGCGTTGTGATCCGCGGTTGGGCGGTCAACAACGACGGCGGCTCCCGGGCAGGCTTCACCGCGCCCAGCGCAGCCGGGCAGCACTCGGTCATCATGGCCGCGCTGCACCGAGCTGGACTCGACCCAGACCAGGTCGGCTACGTCGAGACGCACGGCACTGGCACGCCGATCGGCGACGCGGTGGAACTGACCGCGCTCGGCCGCGTGTTCGGCACCGGGACCCGCGCTCCGGCGAGCCTCGTGCTGGGCGCGGTCAAACCGAACATCGGCCATGCCGACGCCGCTGCCGGCGTCATCGGGCTGATCAAGGCGGCGGCGAGTATCGAGAACGGTGTCGTCCCGCCCACCCTGCATTTCCGGACGGCCAACCCCGACCTTCGGCTGGAAGGCTCCCCGTTCCGGGTGAGCCCCGAACCGGTGTCGTGGCCGGCGGCGACGCCTCGCATCGCGGGGGTGAGTGCGTTCGGTCTCGGCGGCAACAACGCCCATGTTGTCATCGAGGCTGTCGAACCGGTCACCCCGGCTGCGACGGACCGGACCCACCAGGTTGTGACGCTGTCGGCGCGCGCAGAGGGTGAGTTGCTGCGCCAGCGATCCCGGCTCGCCGACTGGCTGGAGCAGCAACCACCGCTGCCGGTCGAAGCACTCGCCGATGTGGCGTTCACGCTGGCCGTCGGACGGCCGGTATTCGAGTACCGCTGGTCGGCAAGTGTCACCAACTCCGCAGAACTGATCGCCGCGTTGCGGGCGCCGGAGCTATCGGCCAACCCGGTGCAGCGATGGTCGGCACGCATCGACGGCCCGGTTGCCGCGCACGCCGCCGCCGGGCGCTCACGCGCGGCGTCCGAGCCGCTCGTTCGGGCCGCCCTGCTGGAGTTGGCCGGCTCCACCGAGCTCGATGCCCGCTCGGATCCAGCGACTGCGGCGCTCACATCGCTCGCGAATGTCCACGTCCTGGAGCGCCTCGGGCTCGGCTTCAGCCGGGTTGACGTCCCGACCTGGCTGCAGCCGGCGCTCGACTGGTATCGCGCCGGCGCGGACCAGGCCCTGCTGGAAGCAGCGCTGGAATCCTGCCAGCCGAGCGCCGAGGCCGGGGCCGCCGGGACTGCAGCCGGCTGCGTGCGGATCGGTCCGGACTTCGAGCTGTCGGCAGCCCTCGCGCATGCCTGGGCCAGAGGCGCCCGGATCGACTGGCAGTCGTACTACCGCGCTGAGGATCGAGGCCGGGTGCAGCTACCTACCTACCCCTTCAACCGGCAGCGGCACTGGCTGAAGCGGGTACCGCGCGGCACGGTGACGGCCGCCAAGCCGCTACCAACCATCGGTGGCGACGACATCGTGGCGAGCGTCGCCGCGGTGTGGCGCAGCGTGCTGGGCCTGGACGAGATCGACCACGACGCGCATTTTCTTGACGAGCTGGGCGGCGATTCCATGTACGCCGTCGAGATCGGTGCTCGTCTGGCGGAGCTCTTTCACGTCAAGCTGCCGATCGATCTGCCGTTCATCGCTCCGACGGTGACCTCGGCCGCGAAGCTGATCCAGGAGTCACTGGAACCGGCTGGCCCGACAACGAGAGCCATCCGCGCATGACGTTGCCGCTGACCGAGGTAGGCCTGCAGCTGGCCGGGTTTTCCTTTCCGGGGACGCCCGATACCGAGATCTTCCCGCGAGTGGCAGCGATCGCGACCGCAGCCGAGGAATCGGGCTTCGACAGCCTGTGGGTGATGGACCACCTGCAGCAGGTCGATGCGGTCGGCGACCGGGAGGAGCCGATCCTCGAGGCTTACACCACCCTGAGCGCATTGGCTGTCGTCACCAGCAAGGCCCGGCTGGGGACGCTGGTGACCGCTGCCGGGTTTCGCAATCCGGGACTGCTCGCCAAGATGGTCACCACCATTGACGTCATCAGTCGGGGACGCGCAGTGCTGGGCATCGGCGCTGGCTGGCTCGAGGACGAGTACGTGTCCTACGGGTACCCGTTCCCTCCGGCCGGTCAGCGGTTGCGGGAACTCGCCGATACCGTGCGCATCTGCCGCGCGATGTTCACCGAGTACGCGCCGCGGGTCGAGGGCGCGCACTTCAGCGTCCGCGGCGCACTGAATGTCCCTGGCCCGCTCTCGAAGGGCGGGCCGCCGATCCTGATCGGCGGCGGTGGCGAGCGGGTCCTGATCCCGCTGGTGGCCGAACTCGGCGATGCCTGCAACTTCTTCGGCGCCCCGGCCACCGTCCGGCACAAGATCGACGTGCTCGAACGCGCCTGCGCCAGGTTCGACCGCGACCCGGCCAGCATCACCAAAACCTGGCTCGGTCACGTCGTGATGGACGACGACCAGTCGCGGCTGGCCGCTGCGATCGATCGTCTCGGTCGCCGCTATCACCTTTCACCTCGCGCCGCCCGGGGCTTCGCGCTGTGCGGAACCGAGGATGAGGTGCTGGACCAGCTGCGCGCCTACCGGGCCGTCGGCGTGGACGGCGTCATCGTCACGGTCCTCGATCCTGGCGATGTCGACTACGTGAGCCGAGTGGGCAAGGTGCTGAGACGGGGGTTTGATGACTGACCAGGACGAACGCCACCACGCTGGGATCAGCGCTACCGACCATGACACCGAGTCGATCGTGATGTCGGCGTGGTGCGCCGCACTGGGCGTCACGAACCTGGAGCCGGATGTTGGTTTCTTCGACCTCGGCGCCACCTCGGCCGATATCGCGATGGTTGCCAGCCGGCTGCGCCAGACCTGGCCGGAGCTGCGGACGGTGGAGCTGTTCCTGCATCCGACCGTGGACAGTCTCGTGGCGTTCCTCGACGAACTGTGAGCAGCCGCGCGCAGGTGAACCCGCTGGTCGTGCCGGCCGTCGGTCCCCTGGTTTGCTGGCATCGGTCGGCAAAGTCGCCGGCGGCGCTCGTCTGCCTGCCGTGGGCGGGGGCCGGCGCCGCGCCGTACCGGGCGTGGGCGCAGGTGTTCGAGTCCGGACCCGACCTGTACGCGACTCGGCTGGGTGGCCGGGAGAGCCGGCTGATGGAGTCCCCGCCAGTCGACGTCCCGACCGCTGTCGCCGAACTGGTATGCGCGGTCCAGGCGCTACCGAACCCGCGGGTGTACTTGGTCGGGCACTGCTCCGGCGCCATCCTTGCCTTCGAGCTCGCGCGGGCGCTGCGCCGCTCGGGTTACTCCGGGCTTGCCGGGCTGACCGTCGTGGAGCAAGTTTGCCCGAGTCGCCTGACGGTCTCCCAGCAGGACGACGACCTGCGGCGGCTGATCCCGCCTGGCGTTAGGGAAGATCCCGACCTAGTCGAGCTCCTGACCCCGATCATCGCCGCCGACACCGCGATGCTGGCGGCCTATGAATACTTGCCCGAAGCACCGCTGGACGTGCCGATCACAGCTATCGGAGCTGCCTGCGACGACGAGGTGACCGATGTCGAGCTTGCTCGCTGGGCGAGCGAAACCACCGCCCGCTACGAGACTCGGATGGTGGGAGCGACCGACCAGCTGTTCAGCGGTGAGTCCTGGCTGGTGCTGGCCGGCGAAGCACTGCGGGCCACGTCGTAGCGGATCGGCTGGCGGCACCTGGCCGGTCGTGATTACTTGCGCTGATCGTCCTCAGTCTTGATCAGCTCATTGAGCCAGCGGACCTCACGCTCAACCGATTCCAGGCCGTGGCGCTGCAACTCAAGGGTGTAGTCGTCGACTCGCGAGCGCGTCCGCGAGAAGGCGGCGCGAACGGAGTCGAGCCGCTCCTCGAGCCGTGATCGGCGGCCCTGCAGGATCCGCATGCGCACGTCGGCATCGGTGCGACCGAAAAAGGCGAAGTGGACCCCGAAGTTCTCGTCCTCCCATGCCGACGGACCGGCACTTGCGAGCAGCTGCTGAAAGTGTTCCTTGCCCTCGGCAGTCAGCTTGTAAACGATCTTGGACCGGCGGTTGCTCTCGGTTCCGGGCGCCTCGACCTCGGGACGGTCTTCCACGATCCTGCCTGCCGCCACCAAGCCCTTCAGACAGGGATACAGCGACCCATAGGAGAAGGCACGGAAGGAGCCGAGCAGCAGGTTCAGTCGCTTGCGCAGCTCATAGCCATGCAGCGGAGATTCGTGAAGTAGGCCGAGCACAGCAAGCTCCAGAACCCCAGAGGCTTTCGCCACGGTCTCCTCCGAAGCTGGTTGTCGATGTATCTCTACGATACATCATGACGCTAAACCGGACCTAACCCACTGTCAACCGCGTAGCTGTCCGATGTGCTGCGCCGTGGTCAGCCGGTCCGTATCGCAGTCACCGCGATAGTGGCGTAGGGCAAGGTAAAACTCCCACCCAACCGGTCGATCACCGCACCGACCGCAGCCAGTATCCTTGCCAGCTCGTCCGGCGGGAGCTTGGCGAGCGAACCCTGGGTGGGTAGCAAGCTCAACCACTCGGCTTTCGAATAGGCCTGCTCCCAGGTAAAGCGCCACAGCTCGGGCTTGCTGAAGCTGCCTGCCTGGCGGATTCCCTCAGCGATCATGTCGAACATCGGCTGGTAGAGGCCGACCGGTGAGATCCGTTGACCGTCGCGATCGAAAGGCGAGTCGGGTGCGCTGCGCTGGTAGGCGGCCGCGGAGCGCGTCGTCCAGCCCGGAAGCGCCATGCCGGCCGGGTCGGCCAGTTCGGGTGGCGTGAGCGATGCGTGGTGAAACGGCGCGAGCAGGCCACCTGGTCGCAACACCTCGGCGGCCTTGACCGCTCCGGCCACCGGGTCAACCCAGTGCCAGGCCGTGCCTGCAACGACCGCGTCGAACTGCCGCCCCGCCGCATCCCAGCTCTCGAAGGTCGCGACCTCGGTCGGCACGCCGGTCGTGGCGGCATAGCCGGCCAGGTGCGCATCTGGGTCGACGCCGAGCACGGTGCAACCTGCCGCTTGGAACTGCCGGGCCTCGATGCCACTGCCGCACCCGACATCCAGAACATCGCGCCCGGGGATGGCTTCAGCGATCCGGCTGATCAGAGCTTTCGGGTAGGTTGGCCGGGATTGGTCGTAGAGCGCCGCGCCACCCTCGAAGTACTTCTCGGGCGTGGCCGGGGACGGCCCTTCGGGCGGTTGAGCAGGCATTCACCCAGTATGCCGCGCGGGTTCCGTAGCACTGCCTACCGGCCATCCGTTCTGGATCAGGCTGATTGCACCTAGCTGGCGACCCAGCGGTCGCGTGAGGTAGGAGGGTGGTTCTTGTGGGCCGGGAAGCATTGATCTTCAACCTTTTCAACAATGGCAGCGGACATCATGAGGCGGCGTGGCGACTGCCGGGTAGCTATCCCCTGGCAAACCTCGATGTCGAGTACTTCGAAAAGCTCGCTCAGCTCGCCGAGTCCGTGAACTTCGATTCGGTCTTTCTGGGCGACCATGTGTCGCTGGACGGTTCGTCCCGTCGGCCCTTGGGCCGATCGACCCGCTGACCTTGCTGACCGCAGTGGCGCGGGCTACAACCCGGATCGGCCTGATCGCCACCGAATGCGCAGGTCCCATCGATCAATCAGCTCTGGCCGCTGCAGGGAATACCCCGCCGACCAGCAGCACCGCGTCCACCGACGCCACGAACGCCGGCCCGGATATAGCGCGGTCGGCGTGCCAGTCATAGACCTCGTTGCGGTACCGGCGGTCGCCATTCGGCCCAATGGATCGAGCAGGACGCGGCACAGCGTGGCGTAGTCGAAGGAGCGCCGGTAGCAGGCGTGCGGTGAGTCCTCGCCGTGTCGGTAGCGCTCCGCACGGGCAAGCATGAAGCTATCG
Organism: Jatrophihabitantaceae bacterium; assembly: GCA_039922115.1. GTDB lineage: Bacteria > Actinomycetota > Actinomycetes > Mycobacteriales > Jatrophihabitantaceae > Jatrophihabitans_A. The sequence goes on along the minus strand of JBDSAN010000441.1, from coordinate 4,606 downwards.
ACCGTGGCGCGAATGACCTCACGGCCCCGGGCGCGTACCACGGCGGCGAGCTCGTCGGCCAGCAAGGATTTGCCCGCTGCTGGTGGCCCGTCGACGGCGATCCGCAGTGGGTGCGGGGCCGAGGCGGCCTCGATCGCGCCGGCCAGCTGGTCGAGAAGCTCACCGCGGGTGCCGCCGTCCATGCTCTGCTCCGGACCCACCTGCTTGGATTGCGGGAAGCCGGGTTCAGCCTCGCCCGCGCAAGATCCCGGGGACCGGTGGCAGCGCGACCTCCGGTGGACCGCTCAGGTGGCGACATTCCAGCACCAGCCAGCCGTCGTAACCGATCTCATCGAGCGCGGCGATGGTGCCGTCCCAGTCGTAGTGGCCGGCGCCGGGCTCCAACCGGTTGCTGTCGGCAACCTGGACGTGCCCCAGCAGGTCGGCGTGCTCGCGCAGCGAGGCCCCCGGATCGGCTTCCTCAATGTTCATATGAAAGGTATCGGCCATCAACCTGACGGTCGGCAGCCCGATCTCGTTGATCAGTGACGCACCGTCGGCAAGGGTGTTCACCAGATAGTCCTCATACCGGTTGAGCGGCTCCAGCAGCACGACACCGCCGACCTGGCGGGCGTGCTCGCCCAGCTCAGCGAGTCCGTCCAGCAGCACCGCCCGGTCCTCAGCCGGGCCGCGGGGCGGCTTCGCCCGCGACAGCCGGGTAGAGAAGATCCCGAACGAGGCGGGGGTTATCGCGCCGAAGCCGCCGGCTTCGACGATCACCGACAGCAGGATCTTCATGATCCTGATGGCCTCGCGCCGCTTGTCGGCATCGAAGTCGCCGATGAAGTGGTCGGCGGTGAGGCACACCGAGGGCATCACCACCCCTGCCCTGTGCGCGGCCGTCAGCTCGTCCAGCCGGTCGGCCAGCTCGCCGCCACCGCGCAACTCGATGCCGTCGAAGCCGAGCTCAGTGGCAAACCGCCACTTCTCAAGCAGGGTCTGGCCCTGCAGCGACCGCTCCTGGACGCCCAATTTCATCGCTGTGCTCACTCGGTTTCCCCTTTGAACTGCAGCACGACCTGCAAGCCACGATCCGATGACCGATCGAGCAGCTCGAAGGCCTCGGCGGCACGCTCGGCCGGCACGATGGTGGTCACCAGCCGCTGCAGGTCGAGCCGGCCCGAGGTGGCCAGCCCCATCACCGTGCGCTGCAGGCGCTGCTCGTCCCATCGGTGGCTGAGCTGTGGTGCAACCCCGGATATCTGGGAACACCGCAGTTCGATCCGGTTGTGGTGGAACTCCTCGCCGAGCGCCAGCCCGGCGGCGTCGCCTTGGAAGAACCCGGCGACCACGACGCGTGAGCTGTAGCGGACCGAGCGGATCGACTCCTGAAGCGCCCGGTACGAGCCGGTCACCTCGAGAGCGACATCGGCTCCCCGCCCACCGGTCAGCACGCGGATGCGCTCGCCGACCATGCCGTCCCGGGAATTCATGGTGTGTGCGGCACCAAGCGACGCGGCAGTCGCCAGCCGGTCGGCATTGGGGTCGACGGCAATGACCTCGGCCCCGTTCAGGCGAGCCAACTGCGCCACGATCTGACCGAGCACCCCGAGGCCGAAGACCGCGACCGTCTCGCCGACGTGGATATCGGCGTCCAGGACGACGTTGAGGCCGATGGCGCCGACCTGTGAAAATACGCCGACGACGGGCGAGGTCCCGTCCGGCAACCTGCGCTGCCGCGCGTAGTCGGCCGGCCGCACTGCTGAACTCCGGTGCCCCCACTTGCCCCAGACGATGTCGCCCATAGCAATCTCACCGGCTTCAGCGCCCACCTCGACGACGACCCCGACCTCCTCACTGCCCTTGCCGTCCACCGGATAGGTCAGGCTGGCCGCCGCACCGCCCATTACTACCCCGTCCGGCGGGTGCGCGCCGTCCTCGCGCCCGAGCGAACGGAACAACCGCTGGTCGGTGTCCCATCGCTTGTCGAAGTACGGGTTGGTGCCACGGTAGTAGGACAGCTCCGTACCTGCCGAGATACCCGAGAACAGCGTGGCGATCCGCACGTCGCCGGGCGACAGCACGGGATCGGGCTCATCGACGAGGGTTACTTTCAGCGGCGCCTCGAACCGCACGAACCGGCCCATCTGCTCCCTCGCCTCGACGTTCCGTTCGACCAATCAGACACCACTCACATGCCAGGCCATCCTTACAGACCAAAGCGAAGGTCCCCTCATGAGGAGCGAGCCGATCTCGCATAGTGAGAAGCTTCGCATCGCGCAAGGCAACGGCCAGGCGACCGTCTACGGTGTACCGGTGGCGATCACCCAACTCGCGGCGAGTGTTCCGGTTACGGCATGCCCACGACTCGGCGAACCGCCGAAGCCTTGCCGATGACGCGCGTCCTGATCGCGAATCACACGCCTATTCATGGCTCCGGGAGCGGAACCTACATCCTGGCGCTGGCCACCGGTCTGGCCAGGCGTGGCCACGAGGTGGCGCTGCTGACCCCGCCGGGTGGAACCGCGGTGGACCTGCCGGCCGAGATCGCGCACTTCACCGCTGATGAGCTCGCTGGCGAATTCCCTTCGTTCACTGGGCATCCGTGCAGTTCCCGGCTGTACAGCCAGCTGACACCGGAGGACATCGCCGAGGTCACCCGCACCTGGGAGCGGGCCTTGGACGTCGTCACCCGCTCGTGGGCGCCAACGGTCGTTCATGCTCAACATCTCTGGTTGCTGACGAACGCCGCCCTCAATCTCGGACACACCGTCGTCGCCACCTGCCACGGCTCCGAGATCCCGTACCTGGACAAGGAACGGGCCTACCTCAGGCGGTTTCAGGACACGCCTTCACTGGCTGCGGTGATCTCGATCTCGAGTTACGTCCAGCGCCTGGCCGATCAGCATCTTGCCGATGGCACAAGGCATCTGGCGATGTTGAACCCCTACGATGCGCGCCGCTTCGCCTACCGTCAGCGGCCGGAAACCAGCCATCGGCCGCGGATCGGCTTCGTGAACCGGCTGGTCTCGTACAAGCGTGGCGATCGGTTCCTCGAGATCGCGCAGGGCCTCGCCGACCTGATGCCAGAGCTCGAGGTATGGATCGTCGGTGACGGAACCGAGCGACCCGCGCTCGAGAACCTTGCGGCCTCGCTCGGGCTCACCGGACATACCCGCTTTCTCGGTTTCCAGCCGCTGGCCTCGATGCCCGAGGTTTTCACTGACCTGGACGCCCTCGTCATGTGCGCGCCGAGCGAACCCTTCGGTCTGGCCGCAATCGAAGCTGCGGCCTGCGGTACCCCGGTGTTCGTGCCCGACGAAGGTGGCCTCGGCGAACTTGCGGCCAGCCCGCACATCCGCGGCTATCCATTGAACTCACCGGCTGTGATTGCCGACATTGCAGCAGTGCTCACCGCACCGGAAACCGAATCGCAGCGCCGGCTTCGCAGCGCCCACACCGCACAGCGCTACTCGCTGAATTCCTACCTGGACCAACTGGAGGACGTCTACGCTCGGGCCATCGGACACGGCATGGGGGCAAGCCGGTGAAATCGGCAGACGAACTTGATCTTGGACGATCCGACGCGGCACGTGCGGCCGCCCTGCTGCGGGCGGCCGCCAACGACCTCAAACGCAACGATGCGGCCGCCGAAGCCGACCTCGGCCTTCCCGCAGGCAGCTTCGCCGAATACACCTCCGGCCGGCTTCCGATCACCTGGGATCTGATCAGCCGTGCCGCCAAGGCCTGGCCGGTCAACGAGCGCGACCTGCTAACCATCCGTGACGACACCCCGGCTGGCCTGCGCGTGATGCGAGCTGCCGAATCCGCAGCGAGTTCGCGGATCATCGAGCGCGGTGGGCGACCGTACTACGAGTACCGCGACACCGCGATGTCCCGGCTGGCCTCCTACCGTCCGGAGTGGATCAAAATGCTCCGGGTCGTCGACAACGACGATCCGGAAAGCCCCGCTGTCAACTGGAACAACGGGCATCTGCTGTACCAGTTCACCTACTTCGTCGGCCCGGTCAACTACTACTTTCGCAGCGGCGGGCGCTCGTTCTGCACCCCGATGAACACCGGCGATTCCGTCTGGGGGCTACCGTTCGCGCCGCACTCGTTCACCTCGCGTTCCGAGGTCGAGCCGGCCTACATCCTCGCGCTGACCTACGGCGGCGAGCTGACCGGCGATGCGCAGCGGGAGCTGTCGGCCTTCGGCGGAGCTGTGACGGCATCGCTGGCGATGGCACCCGGCGATCATGGCGCGCTGCTGCGCACGCTGATGTCAGCCCGGCTGCTGACCATTGCGGAGCTTGCCGACCGCTCCGGCCTAGCCAGCAGCCGCATCTCAGCCCTCGCCGCTACGCCGGCGCGCGCCGACTGGCAGGAATTGATGGCGCTCGCCGGCGCCCTCGGGGTGAGCGTGCGCGAATTGCTGGCCACGCACACCACAACCGAAGCCGACGTCCGCATCCAGCCGGCGAGCACCGCATCGGGGTGGGAATTCCCCGGCCCGGACGGCCCTGCCTACCAATTCACCCAGCTGGCCAGCGATCCGCTGCACCCGCACACCACCAGCCTCGAGGTCGAGATCCTGACCACCCGTCCCGACGTCGCGCTGCCGCCG
>JBDSAN010000440.1:0-6777 GCA_039922115.1 Jatrophihabitantaceae bacterium | reverse complement strand
AGGCGGAGAAGTCCATCTCGACCGACCGGACGCTGGCCGCTGACCTGCTCACCGAGGCCGAGGTTGCCCGCGAGCTGCTGCGCGGCGCCGCCGAAGTGGCCGAGCGGCTGCGCCAGGCCGGTCGGGTGGCGCGGACGGTGGGGATCAAGATCCGGTTCGCCGACTTCACCACGATCACCCGGGTACGAACGCTGGCCGAACCGACCGATGTCAGCGCGACCGTCTACGCCGAGGCGCTGGCGCTCTACCGAGGCCTGGCACTCGACCAGCCGCGGATTCGACTGGTCGGGGTCAAGGCAGAAAACCTGCGACCGGCCGGTCAGGCCACCCAGCTCGCCTTCGACCTGACCGGAGCGTCTGACCGCCGCGAATCGGGCACTGATCGTGCGGTGGACGCACTGGTGGCCCGTTACGGTGAGTCCGTGGTGGGTCCTGCGTCACTGCTGCGACCCGGTTCGGTGCCCTCAGCAGGGGGCCTCAACCGGGCAAAGCAGCGTCCTCGACCGGCTGACAGCACAGCTGAGATAACGAAACGTCAGAATCGCGATAGCAATCGTGGTCCATAACTTTCGAACTCACATTTGTGCTCGTATGCTCAAGGGTGTGTCCCTTCACCGGCCGCACGCTCATTTCGGGACGGATGGACAGGCTTTGGCAATGGATCGTCAGATGACAGGGATTGGAGGGCACCATGCCGCTCTCCGAGCATGAGCAACGGCTGCTCGACGAAATTGAACAAGCCCTGTACGCCGAGGATCCGAAGTTTGCCTCGTCGGTAAGGTCGGCCCGCCCGCGCAGCCGGATCCGGCTGATGCTGGCGCTGGCGGTTGTCGGGGTGCTCGTCGGCCTGGCCGTCGTGCTGGTCGGGCTTACCTCGAACCTGATCCTGGTCGGCGTCCTAGGTTTCGTGTTGATCGTCGGGTCCTGTGTCGCGGCGGCCAGCGCATTGCGCGGCCCGCGACAGAACACGGCAGCGTCGCTGAGCGCGCCGCCGAGTCAGAGCAACCGATCCGGCAGCCTGCGCACCAAGATGGAAGATCGGATGCGGCGCCGGTTCGACGAGAACTAGCTAGCAGCTCGACAGACCAGAACGGATCGCCCGGACGCTCTGTCAGAGACCAGGACGGATCGCCCGGACGCTGCTGTCAGACGGACCGCCCTTACTAGCCACCAGCCGCGCTCAGCGATGCCAGCGCGGCTGCCGGCTCAGCAGTGACCTCGGCAGCCAGCGGTGCAGCAGGCTCAGCCGCCGATCAGTGCGCCGGGCCCAGCGGGTCAGCGCCTGATCCAGCGCGGTGATCGATTCCGATGGCACCTTGCTGACCAGCTCGGCGCTGAACCGGTCGCGCTCCACAGTGCGAGCCACCGCGGCCACCGCCTCTCGGCCACGCTCGTCCACCCCGTGCCGGCCCAGCCAGCTCGATACCTGCCCGACGGTGACCGTGGCCGGCCAGAGCGCATCCCGATCGGTTGCGGTTGCGGCCAGCTCCAGCCACAGCGGTTCCGGGTTGCCGGTGTGTCGGGCGCGATCGAGGCGCTTGCGGCGTTGTCGACGGCGTACCGCGCGCGGACCGAGGAAGATCAGCAGCAGCACCAGCGCGATCGCGCCGGCGACCAGGCCGACCTGCCACACGATGCTCGGGATCAGCGGGCCGGAGGAGGCTCCGGTCGCGACGTTGGCGCTGGACGAGGCAGCCGAAACCGAGCCGGACGGGCCCTTGTTTGCGGTCGGCTCGGCGGTCGAACCGGCCGAGGCCACCGGGTGGGTGGCCCAGGCCAGCGGCACCAGCCGGCCGGCGTCGGCAAGCGTGCGCGGGGTCGGGTCGAACGGGATCCAACCGATGCCCTGGAAGTACACCTCGACCCAGGCGTGCGCGTCGGCGGTAGTAACCAGGATCCTGCCGTTGACGTCCGGGTCGCGGTGGGCATAACCGACGATGACCCGGGTCGGCAGGCCGGCCTGGCGCATCAGCACCGCGGCAGCGGCCGCGTACTGCTGGCAGTAGCCCTGCTTCTCGGACAGGAACGTCACCAGGGCACCCCGGCTGTCCTGCGGCTTCGGGTTGAGTGAGTAGACGAACCCGTTCTTGCCGTTGGTGAAGTAGTCCGAGATGGCGAAGGCCTTGTCGTAAGCCGAGGTTTTGCCGCTGATCAGCGTCGCCGCCAGCTCGGTTACCGGTGCCGGCAGGTTGGCTGGCAGCTGCAGGTACTGGGCATTCAGCTTGGCATCAGGGCTGCGTGACCAGTCCGGGGCTGCCCGCAACTCGGCCACGGTCGGCGACAGCTGCTGGACGTCCTCGGTGTAGGACAGGTTGCGCTGGAGATTGACGTCATTGACGCTGGCGGTGCGACTGTTCCAGCTGCCGACGTTCGGCGTGCGCAGCGCCTGCGGGTTGGACAGCAACGGCAAGGTCTTGCCGCCGAGGGACTCGATGGTGAAGCGCGCACTGATCGCTTCGGTGTGAGCGGTCGAGCCGTTGACCGGATCGATCGGAAAGTTCTGGTCCGACAGCGGGAGCCTGGTCGGCTCGGTGAAGGCATTGCCGGACGGCTGCCACCCGTCGTTGGTGAACAGGTCGTCCACCTCTTGCCGAATGTAGAACGGGCTCGGACCGGCGCTGACATCGACCTCGAACAACGTCTTCGGGGTGCTCAGTTGCAGCGAACCGCGCAGCGAGGCCAGGCTGCTCAGCACCACCTGACCGGTGCCGCTGCCATCGCCGAGGCCGCCGGTGCCGTTGTGGTGAGCAGCCCGGGCCAGCAGGTTGCTTGGTACCGAGGGCAGCAGTAGCGGGACGAGCAATGCCGCGACGATCCCGGTCACCGCCATCCGCCGACCGCCGCCGAGCCGGCCGGCCGAGCCGTCCACCGACGGACCCCAGGCGCGGTCCTGCAGGCGGGTTCCGGACAGCAGGATCAGCAGGAACCCGATCGCGGCGGCGGCGAACCAGATCGGATTCGCTGATCTGGATGAGGTGGCTGAGGCGACCGCGAGCACTTCGAGCAGCGGAGCCGCGGCCAGTAGCGGCCGGCGCAGCAGCACCCCGAGCACGTCGGTGAGGCAGGCCAGGCCGACCAATGCGGCGGCCACCAGCAGCCGTAGCGCGTTGGTCGAATGCAGCGGCGCGTGCTCGGCCTGCATCGAGTTGCGGGCCTGCCGGACCAGGCTGCCGATATCGCGTAGCGAGGTCGGGCTGGGCACCACACCGAAGCCGAGGTGCTGCGGGACGAACACCCACAGCAGCATCAGCACCGAGGCGATCAGGCCGACCACGCTGTGCCACCAGCGAGCCGGGCCGAGATAGCGCAGGCCGGCCACGATGATCAGGTAGGGCAGCGCGCAGCCGATGCTCACCGTCAGCCAGGACCAGTCGGTGAAGATGGACGACAGTGGCAGCGTGGTGAGAAACATCCCGCCGGCCACGGTGGCGGTGGTGGTGGCCAGCACCGCGTCATAGGACCTGGTCGGACGGCCGGTTGCCGGTGCTGAGCTGTTGCGGGTCATCGTCGCGGTCATCGCTTCACCACCACCCGGGCCGACAGCAACCGTGGCCACAGCTCGGCGAGGTCGGCGCCGTTGTCGGCCGGGACCACCCGCCAGCCGGCCGAGCGCAGCGAGTCGGCGGTCGACTGCCAGGCCTCCTCGCGGATCAGGTCACGACCGGAGCCGTGGCTCCAGGTCCAGGGCCGCAGCAGCAGCGCCACCGAGGTGCCGGGCATTCGCGGGCGTCCGACCAACTCGGTGATCGGTGCGTGCGGTGCGGCGCCGATGATCGCGAAGACCGATGCGTCTCGGCCCAGGCTGGTCAACGCAGAGGCCAGCGGCTGCAGGTCTGCGCGCAAGGCGGGTGTGGTCTCGGCCAGCAGGTCCATGATCGGGGTGACCTCGTCGTGCGCGACCTGCCCGCTGCCGGTCACCACGGTCACCCGGCGACCGCGGCTGGCCAGGTGGCTGCCGATGCTCGCGGCAGCCGAGATTGCCCATTCCAATGCTGATGATTGTTCATCGCCTGGGATGGTCGGAAAGGCCAGCGATCGGGTGTCCAGCAGGACCAGCGACTCGCCGTGCCAGGGCCGCTCCTCCTGCCTGACCATCAGCGCGCCGGACTTGGCGGTGCTGCGCCAGTGGATCTTGCGCAGGTCATCGCCATGCCGGAACTCTCGGACCGAGGCGTCATCAGAACCGCCCACGCCGACCGAGTGGCTCAGCGTGGCCGCGCCGTCGCGCCAGGCGATCGGCAGGGTAAGCGGAGCCAGCGCGGTGGTGGCCGGCTGCACGATCAGGGTGGCGGTGTCGGTCGACCTGGTGTCGGCGGTGACCAGCCCGAACGGATCGCTGGCCATCACGGTGGTCGGGCCGACCGTGTAGCGCCCGCGCCGCAAGGTAGGCAACGGGTAGGCGACCGTGCGGCGCTGCCGACCCCGCACCCCGGCCACGCTGAACCGCAGTGGACGGCCGCCCGGCACGGTCTCGGTGATCCGGAGCGGACCGGTGCCGAAGGCCTGCGGGTTGCCCAGTACCAGCCGCACCTCGGCCGAGCCGCCGACCACGATCCGGGCCGGGCTCACCGCGTGTCCGACCCGCAGGCCCGAACGGGCCTGGCGAACCGCGAGCCAGGCCGGCACCGGTAGCACCAGCAACAGCACCCCCACCCGCTCCAGGTCGACGACGCCGAGCAGCAGGCCTGATACCAGCGACAGCAACCCGACCGCGATGAAGGTCCGGCCGCGGGTGGACAGCGCCACCTTGCGGGTGCCGATCGCCGCGACCGCGACCTGGCCGCTGTCGGCCGGGTTCGTCCGATCGTCTGATCCGCGCCGGAGCACGCGACGTTCCTGCGAGCCGGTGGCCATCTGAGTCCTAGGCTCGCTGGCTGGCGGACGGGATCGGAACCTTGGCGACGATCTCGGCCAGCAGGTCCTCCGGCGCCCGGCCGGCCACGGTCGCCGATGGCGCCGGGATCAGCCGATGTGCCAGCACCGCGACCGCCAGTTGCTGTACGTCGTCGGGAAGCACGAAGTCGCGGCCAGCCATCGCGGCGGCCGACTTGGCGGTGCGCAGCAGGTGCAGGGACGCGCGCGGTGAGGCGCCGAGCCGGATTTCCGGGTGGCTGCGGGTGGCCTCGGCCAGCGCCACCACGTAGTTCTTGACCGCATCGGCCACGTGCACCGTCCGTACCGTCTCGATCAGCGCCCGGATGTGGGCAGCATCGGAGACCGGCTGCAATGCGGTCAGCGGATCGATCGCGGTGGTCTGATCGCTCAGCATGGCGATCTCGGCGGTCCGGTCGGGATAGCCGAGCGAGATCTTGGCGGTGAACCGGTCACGCTGGGCCTCGGGCAGGGCGTAGGTGCCTTCCATCTCGACCGGGTTCTGGGTTGCTAGCACCAGGAACGGTGACTGCAGTTCGTACCGGGTGCCGTCCACGGTGACCTGGCGCTCGGCCATGCATTCCAGCAGCGCGGCCTGGGTCTTGGGGGAGGCCCGGTTGATCTCGTCGCCGAGCACGATGTTGGCGAATATCGGCCCGGGCTTGAATTCGAAGTCGGTGGAATCGGTGTTGTAGATGCTCACGCCGGTGACATCGCTGGGCAGCAGGTCCGGGGTGAACTGCAACCGGCGCACCGAGCAGTCGATCGACTTGGCCAGCGCCTTGGCGAAGGTGGTCTTGCCGACGCCGGGCACGTCCTCGATGAGCAGGTGGCCCTCGGCCAGCAGCACCGTCACGCCGAGCCGGATCACCTCGTACTTGCCGGCGATCACCTTCTCGATGTTCGTGATGATCCGCTGCGCCTCCGGACCGACGGTCTCGATCGCGACGGTGGCGACCGGGGCGTCGGTTGGCTGGCCGGCCGTGCCGTTCGGGGAGACGTATGCGTTCGGGTCCGGGCTGGCCGACATCGACTGTGCTGCGTGTGTCACTACGAGAGTCCATCCTGTCGTCGTGCGGGCCCGGTGACGCGCACGCCGAAGCGCGCCCCGTGGCCACATCCAGAGTTATCGAGATTCTTGGATAAGTCGAGCCTGTGACCTGTTTACCTGACTGCGAAGTGGTCTGAGCGTAGTTGCTACCGAATCGTTCCCGGAGCCGAGTCGCGATAAACCCAGCAAGCACCTGCTGCCGGCAACCTTCCCCACTCCGCCCCACTGCCGCTAATCGCCAGTTTTGCTGGCCTGTCAGCCAGAAACCAGTCCAGAATCTGCGGTGTTTTGGATTGACGGTGGTGAAGAGTGGGGTATGGTGGGTCGCAGTGGGGATAGTGTGAAGTAACGGTCAGGCTTGAGTGGGGGTGCGAGTTGTTTCTCGGCACGCATACCCCTCGGCTGGACGACAAGGGCCGGCTCGCGCTCCCAGCGAAATTCCGCAGCGATCTGGAGGGGGGCCTGGTGATCACCAAGGGTCAGGAACGCTGCCTGTTCGTGTTTCCGATGGCCGAGTTCAGCCGGATCACCGAGTTGCTGCGGACCGCGCCGGTCACCCAGCGCAGCGTGCGTGACTACAGCCGGGTGTTTTTCGCCAGCGCCTCGCACGAGGTCCCGGACGGCCAGGGCCGGATCACGGTGCCGAGCCAACTGCGCGAGTACGCCGGCCTGGCCAAGGACTGCGTCGTGATCGGCGCCAACAGCCGGGTCGAGGTCTGGGACGCGGCGGCCTGGCAGAGCTACCTCGATAGCACCGAACAATCCTTCGCCGACGCCGAGGAGGTACTGCCCGGTCTGCTCTGACAAGGCCAGCCCGTCGGCACCCGTCGTGCCGGCCGGCCTCCTCCCGCCAG
>JBDSAN010000439.1:0-4049 GCA_039922115.1 Jatrophihabitantaceae bacterium | reverse complement strand
GGCCGTGCCGAGCAATGCACCACAAGACGCCATGCCCGATTGGGCACGGCGTCTTCTGGTGGTGGAGGTGCCGGGAATCGAACCCGGGTCCTTCGTCGCTTTGATGGGCATTCTCCGGGCGCAGTGTGCGGTGTCTCTACTCGGCCTCACCGATCACGCACACAAGTCGGTGTGACAGGCCCAGTCGCTGTGAGTTGTCCCGTCCTGCCCCGCGACCGGCCAGGACGGTGAGTCACCTAGCTGATGCCAGCATCCGGGCCGGTGACGAACCCGGGCTGACAGACCCGTTCCGCTGTTTAGGCAGCGAGAACGAAGTCAGCGCGATTGGAATCGGCGCTTATTTTTTGTTGCATCGCTTTTTTAACGAGGTCAGCAATGCGGTCCTCGGCCCGCTTCTCCGCATCTCGACGGCCGAAGTCGAGACCATTCACCCCCTGGCTGGTGCTGACGCTTGGGCGATACAGCCCGCACAGTCGACCAGCAAGGCACCGGCCGACCGATCCATGATGCCATGCCAGCCGGACTCGGCGCAGCGAGTTACCGGACGGGCGGCCCCAAGCGGGGCTGCCCGCCCGTGTCAGCTACTTGGCGCCCTTGCCCTGGTTGACCCGCACCAGCGTCAACTGTGCGGCAGTAGCGGCCTGCACGTTGTCGACGAAGTCGTTGAGCAGCACGACCAGCCCAGTCGCGTCCAGGTTAAACGGCACGTGCTGCAGCGCCCACGGATAGGTCACGCTGTCGAAGTCCGCCTTGGTCGACATCAGCGGCGACGAAGCCGACGACTGCGACAGCGCCGCGCTGATGACAACCTTCGTCCCGGTGTTCGTCGCGGTGCCCTGCAGTTGCAGCACCGTGTAGTCATAGTTCGCCTGATCGGTGCTGTTCATCGCTTCCAGGGCCTTGACGACGCTGGCCGGATCGGTAGTGGCGTAGGCCTTGTCCGAGTACGAGTCGTACTTGCTGGCCGGCGACCAGGTACCTTCCTGGTTGAGAAAGATCAACCGCTTGTTGACCGAAATGAGTTCGGCATAGGTCGTCGCGAGGTCGGAGACATCGCCGGCCACCACAGTGGAGCCAGAATCAGACATCGCGCTGGCGAGGATCGCCTGCAGCTTCTCCACGCTTGGCACCATGGTCTTGTCGTTCAGGATGCCGGCGGTGTTGGCGTCCACCACCACGATTTCGGACGGGTTTGCCTCAAGCCAGGTCAGCACGTCACAGAGGAAGCTGGAGAACTTGTAACCGGGAATCATCGTGTGAATGTGGTAGATGTCGTCGGCGACGACCTGCAGCGCCTTCGGCACCATGCCGGGACGGAAATCGAAATACCGGCAGCCCAACTTCAACATCGTGGTGATGTCGTCCTTCTGGGTGACCGCCAGGTTGGTGATCGCGGTGAGGGCCTGCGCGCTGGTGAGTCCGGCGATAACGGCACCGAGGATTCCGGCCGGGCCGAGGTAGTTAAGGAATGCGGCTGCGGTGGCGCCGCCGGGCGATCAGGATGTCCTTCACCGTTGACAGATCGAAGGTGCCGCAGTCGTGGGCGCCGGGCAGCACGAATGATGAGAACGGGGCGCTGCCGACCTGCGAATACGCCGATGCGAGGTCACCCATCCAGGTTTCCTGGGACAAGGTGAAGTAGGAATAGGCCTGATCCTGATTCGTCAGGTCGCCGATCCCGGGGCCGGCGTCATAGAAGCCGTAGGAGATGTCGATGCCGCCGTCGGTGTGAGATGGGGTATTCATCATGTCGATCAGGTTGCCGCCGGTGGCGTTGCCGGTGATCGGGTTGATGTCGGCGATGCCTTTGTAGACCGGCGTCGTGTCGGACTCCCACGAGAACCGCCCGGTCAGGCCGAGGCCGTCGATGCCAATCTGCACATTGCCGGTTACCCATTGGCCGGTGCCATTGACGTACACCCGCAATTTCGGCTTCTCAGCGCCGGCATCTACTGCCTCGACCTCGATACCGGCCGGCAAATTACCAACATAAAACGTGTATTCAACACCCTTGCTTGTCATGCGCGGACTCCAAGATAAGTGGGGAGGGATGGCTATTTCTGAAAGCCTCTAACCATGCCGGTCCGGATTTCCGGCTAGCTCGCGAGCTCTTTGCTACACCGAGCGCGTGGCGTTACAGGTCAACGCCGTAAGCGGGATGCGAGGCTTAAATCGGCTGAACCACAGACGACCTGAGCGGGTCAGTTCGAAACCCACAGAAAATTGCCGAACCAGCTCCTCTGCCGACGCCGTCGGCGCACTTTTCGCTTGCCGGCGGCCAGCTCACACCGGGTACCCCCCACCCCTATCTGGCCCGGCTGGGCACCGGCGAGGTATGGTCGAGGGGAAGTACCCCCGGTGGGTATATAGGGAGCGGCATGACTGAGGTAACAACCGGGCCTGAGACGGCATCGCCCGGCCACCAGCCACCTGACCACCAACCACCTGGCTACAAGGACCACAAGGAGGCCTACCGCAAACGGCTCCGCCGGATCGAAGGCCAGGTTCGCGGCCTGCAGCGGATGGTCGAGCACGACGAGTACTGCATCGACGTGCTGACCCAGGTGTCGGCCACCACCCGCGCGCTGGAATCGGTTGCGCTGGCCATGCTCGAAGAGCACCTGAGCCACTGCGTCATGCGGGCCATCGCAGGCGGCGGCGAGGATGCCGAGGCCAAGATCAAGGAGGCGTCGGCGGCCATCGCGCGGCTGGTGAAGTCGTGATCGAGCACAGCTTCGGCGTTACCGGCCTGACCTGCGCGCACTGCGTGTCTGCCGTGACCGACGAACTCACCGCACTGCCCGGGGTCGGCGCGATCTCGGTGCGGCTGGTGGCCGACGGGATTTCAACGGTGACCGTAACCAGCAGCCGGCCGATCGAGGCGACCGCAGTCAGTGCAGCGCTGGACGAAGCCGGCAATTACCAACTCGCGTAAGGAAGAACAGCCATGGCCAGCCCGTCCATCGAGCAACCGATCGAATACACCATCGGCGGGATGACCTGCGCCTCGTGCGCGGCCCGGATCGAGAAGAAGCTGAACCGGCTGCCAGGTGTGCAGGCCGAGGTGAACTACGCGACCGGGCTGGCCGCGGTGCTCACCAGCCGCACCGAAGCCGACATCATCGCCACCGTCGAGGCGATCGGCTACACCGCCGAGGCACACCACGCCGACGCGGCACCGGAGCCCGACCTCGCCGAGGCAGCCCTGCTGCGCCGCCGACTGGTGCTCAGCGCCGCGCTCGCGGTACCGGTATTGCTGCTGGCCATGGTCGAACCATTGCGCTTCACCGGCTGGCGCTGGCTAGCCCTGGCGCTAGCCACCCCGGTGGTCAGTTGGGGTGCCTGGCCGCTGCACCGGGCCGCGCTGCGCCAGGCCAGGCATCGGGCCAGCAGCATGGACACCCTGGTCTCGATCGGCATCACCGCCAGCTACCTGTGGTCCTGGTGGTCGGTGCTGGCCGACCGGGCCGACCTGTACCTCGAGGTCGCCAGCACCGTGACCGTGCTGATCCTGCTCGGCCGGTTCCTGGAGAACCGGGCCCGCCGCTCGTCCAGCGCCGCGCTGACCGCGCTGCTGAACCTCGGCGCCAGCGACGTGGCAGTGCTGCGGGACGGCGTGGAACGCCGCATACCGATCGGGCAGTTGCGGGTTGGCGAGCGGTTCGTGGTGCGTCCCGGCGACAAAATCGCCACCGATGGCGTGATCGAATCCGGCAGCAGCACCCTGGATACCTCGCTGCTGACCGGCGAATCAGTGCCGGTCGAGGTATCCGATGGCGATTCGGTCGTCGGAGCAACGCTGAACCTGTCCGGCCGGCTGGTTGTTCGGGCCACCCGGGTCGGCGCCCAGACCCAACTCGCTCAGGTCGCGCGGCTGGTCACCGAAGCGCAGCACGGCAAGGCGCAGGTGCAGCGACTGGCCGACCGGATCTCGGCGGTCTTCGTCCCGGTGGTACTGGTCCTTGCCGCGCTCACCCTGGCCGGCTGGCTGGTCACCGGGCACAGCATGGATCAGGCGATGACGGCGGCGGTGGCGGTGCTGATCATCG
>JBDSAN010000438.1:0-10821 GCA_039922115.1 Jatrophihabitantaceae bacterium | reverse complement strand
TCAGCGTGCCGGCCCCGGTGTCGAGGGCGAACACGTAACCGCCGCCGTAGACCGGGCTGCCGGTGATGCTGCTGGCCGCATGCCACAGCACGGTCAGGCTGCCGTTGCTGTTGATCCGCACCGCCCGCACGCCATCGGTGCACGGCACGTACACCACGTTGGCGACCACCGCGGTGCCGCCGAAGGACTTGCACAGCGAGGCCTGTGACACCTGGCCGCCGATCCCGCCGAGGTTGTTCCTCCTTAGTACATATGCGGTTCCGGACTTGCCTGCGATGAACAGGTAGCTGCCAACCACCGTCGGCCCCTGCGAGCCGAGGTCGAGGTCAGAGGCGTTGTCGCTGCGCCAGGTGCTCGGCGAGAACGAATCCAGTGCCTTCTGGTAGGCCAGCCGGATAATCGAATCGCTCAGGTCGTACACGCCAGTGCCCGCCGTCGCGCCGTTGCCGACCGCGACGAAGATGCCGGTGCCGCCGGTGTTCTCGGCCGGTCCAGCCGCCGCCCAGATGCCGGCCTCCCTCGAGGTGGGCACGGTGTAGTGCCAGAGCGCCGCGCTGCTCGGCGCGTCCAGGCTGAGCCCGACCACGCTGCCCCGGTAGCTGCTGCAGTCACCGGCCAGGCCGCCGTAGGCGATGAAGACGGTGCGGCCGCTGACCAGCAGCGCGCCCCGCTGCTGCATCGCCTGCGGGATGATGCCGCCGACGCTGGACGGCACGTCCACCGTCCGGAACCACTTCTGCGCGCCGGTGAGCGGGTTCAGCCCGACCGCGACGTGCCGGAACGGGTTGCTGCGCTCGACGACGGCAACCACGGTCGCTGTCTTGGCGTCATAGGCCATCGTGCCGGTGATGCCGAGCGGGTTGATGTTGCCGCAGGGCAGGCTCGAGGTCGGCACCGGTGCGCCGAAGTTGTGCTTCCAGACGACCTTGTTGCCGGCCAGTTCGTACACCGAGTTGTTCTCGGTGGCGACCAGCTTGTGGCCCTTGTCGACCACGATCGGCGAGCCGTAGACGGCACCGTCCAGGCCGATTGACCAGACCTGCGTTGGCTGGCGCCCGACCTGCTTGAGCGTGGTTGCGTTGCCGGTGCGCAGGTTGTTGCCGTGGTAGGTGGTCCAGTCGGCGTAGCCGGTGGCGGCTGGGGCCTGGGCTGCGGTGTGGACGGCGGCCGCTGGCTGGACCGAGCTGGCGGCGGGGGTGAGCGCGTTGCTGTCGGCAACGCTGAGGCTGCTGGTGACCAGGGCAGCTGCAGCGGTAAGGCCGCACGCTGCCAGGTACTTAGAGTGACGAGTCATGCTCACAGTGTTGCGCCTCCGGCCGGATTCGGCCATCCCAGCCGGGCCGAGGAATGGAGGATTTGCCCCCGCACGGGTGGCAAATCCTCCATTCGTGGCCGCATTCGTGTCGTGCGCGATCAGACCTTGGCGGCCTCGTCGCCGGCCGGCACCGACCCCGCCGAGGTGCTCGGTTCGGTCTTGGCCAGCAGCGCCCGGGTGGCCTCCTCGACCTGCTTGCCCAGCTCCGGGTCGACCTTGCTCCAGTACTCAAATACCCGGACCAGCACCGGCTCGCTGACCCCGTTGGAGGCGTGTCCGGCGATGTTGTTCACCAGTCGCTCGCGGGCCGCGTCGTCCATCACCTCGCGGTACAAAGTGCCGGGCTGGACGAAGTCGTCGTCCTCGGCATGCTTGAGGTAGGGCGTCCGGAGCTGATCACCGCTGGACTCCCAGCCGGCCGGGTTGCCGTGGGTTGCCTCGTCGGCGTGCGGGCCGCCATAGGAGTTCGGCGCGTAGACCGGGGTGTCCGGCGAGTTGTAGTGATGGCGCATCGAACCTTCCTTGGAGTAGGAATTGACCTGGTTCTTCGGCGCATTCACCGGCAACTCGGCGTAGTTGGTGCCGATCCGGTAGCGGTGGGCATCGGCGTAGCTGACAATCCGGCCCAGCAGCATCTTGTCTGGCGAGGTCTCGATGCCAGGTACGAAGTTGGACGGTTCGAACGAGGACTGCTCGATCTGGCTGAAGAAATTCTCCGGGTTGCGGTTCAGCGTCATCGTGGCGACCTTGATCCGCGGGTAATCCTGCTGCGACCAGACCTTGGTCAGGTCGAACGGGTTGAACCGGTAGTCCTCGGCCTCGGCGTACGGCATGATCTGCACCTCGAGCGACCAGCTCGGAAAATCGCCCTTGGCGATCGAGCCGAACAGGTCCTGCCGGTGGTGATCCGGCGAGGTGCCGGCCAGTTCATCGGCCTCGTCCTGGGTGAGGAACTGCACGCCCTGGTTGGTCTTGAAGTGGTACTTCACCCAGAACCGCTCGCCGGCGGAGTTGACCCACAGGTAGGTGTGCGAGCCGAAGCCGTCCATGTGCCGGAACGACTTCGGGATGCCCCGGTCACCCATCAACCAGGTGACCTGGTGTGCGCTCTCGGTACGCAGCGTCCAGAAGTCCCACTGCATGTTGTTGTCCCGCAGACCGGAATCGGGCATCCGCTTCTGTGAGCGGATGAAGTCCGGGAACTTGATCGGGTCCTGGATGAAGAACACCGGGGTGTTGTTGCCGACCAGGTCGTAGTTGCCGTCCTCGGTGTAGAACTTCAACGCGAAGCCGCGCGGGTCCCGCCAGGTGTCCGGGCTGCCCTGCTCGCCGGCCACCGTGGAAAACCGCGCCAGCAGCTCGGTCTTCTTGCCCGGCTGCAGGAACTTCGCCTTGGTGTAGGCGCTGACATCGCCGGTGATTTCGAGTTCGCCGAACGCGCCGGCCCCCTTGGCGTGCACGACCCGCTCTGGCACCCGCTCGCGGTTGAACTGGGCGAGCTTTTCCAGCAGGTAGTGATCGTGCAGCAGGATCGGACCCTGCGGGCCCTGGGTGAGCGAGTTGTTGTCACTCGGCGCGGGCGCACCGGCATTGGTCGTGGTGATCGGGTCTGGCTTGGTCGAGCTTGGCTTAGTCATCGGGAGATCTCCTTGAGAGCCGGGAAGCTCGCATGCGGCGCGCGGCTGTGCCGGCAATCTCCGGGTCTCACCTCCGACGATAGCCCGGAACGCGAACCAGGCAACAGCGCCAGGTCGGGCTGGCATGCTTGGCTGGTGACCAGCCTTGACCCCGACCGGTCAACGGTTCTCTCTCGGACCGTCAGCAGTCGGCACTGCGGCACATCGAGGACCGGTCCCTCGGTGGCCCGGTGGGGCGTGAGCCTCAGGTGACGATCAACTTCACCCGGACCGGCTGGTCGGTGGGCGCACCGGATTTTCGGGGCTGCCTACGACGACGTGCCGGCTACCGAACGTCCGAAGTACAGTGCGCTCAACCTGCACCGGCGCAGCACCGGCGGCTCACCCCGGTTCGGCTCGCCGCACCTGCGGCTGCGTCCGGACGTGCTCGACCGGTCGACTTTTCTGCTTTCCGGATCGCACCTTCGAGCCCGAGCTGTTCGGAGTTGGCAGCCGCCTCGCCCTGCTCGAGCAGGCACTGGCCGCCGAGAAGGACTACTTGGACAACCACGTCGAAGCGCAGGTGCGCGGCCCGGTCCGGCTGGCCGAGGACGTCGAGGCGCTGGTGCTCGATCCATGCTTACGAGGCACCGATATCGAGCAGGTTGCGGGTGCGAGCGGGCTGGTGGTGCGATGGCATGCCGGTTTCCGGCTGGAGCTGACCGAGCTGGCCAGGGCACCCCGACTACCGTGGCCTGCGTTGCCTGTCGCTGGGTGCCGAGCTGGTCGGCGACGGCCCGCTGGACCCAGCCGCGATCGGACGTGCCGCCCGCGCTGGCCGGCATGACCCGCAGGAGCTGAAACGGCGCTGGCACTGCCTGGTCCGGTTCGGCTCGGCTCGCTACTGAGGCCGGGCCTCGAACGCTGCGCGACGGTAATCCTTAGGTACAAGCTTCGTCGCTGCGTTGACCGCCGACTTCCTTGGCGCTAGGGAATGACAAGAAGCCCTGCCCGGCTCAAGCCAGGCAGAGCGTCTAGTCACGCACTACAGCGCGGCAGGAGCCTTCTTAAACCAGCCGGTAACGACATTCACAAGGTGAACCAGGTTCTGAGTACGCATGATCGGAGCCGAGGCGTCGATCTCAAAGTCGACGCTGGCGTCGCTGGTCCGCCAAATGCTGTCCTCGGCGATCGGCGCGGTCATGTGCTTGTCCAACCGCTTGAAGTAATCAGCGATGTCATCAAGCTCGGCTGGGCTCTCGGTGTTCACTCGCAGGTTGTGGAAAACTCCACCTAGGACTCGCAACATACCTACCGAGCCGAGCAATGAGGTCCTGCGGACCTCTTGTGCTGCGGTTGGCAGTCCTGCGGCCAATCGCTCAGAGGGGTCGTCCTCCGTGATGGTCGCCAGATCATTGAACGAGGTCGAGATAATGTTCAGGAAATCTTTAACGGTTTCGATGACCTCACCGTCGGTCAACGACTGCTCGGCCTTCTTGCTGATTCGGCCGCCCGTACCAGCCATCACCGCGCGGGTGATGTCGGCAACGTGCTTTGCGCCCATCAGGTTCGGGTTCTTAATGGTCATGCGATCCTGCTCGGTGTCGACTCGTCCCTTAAGCAACGGGTGGTCGATTACGTCGCTGAGCGTCCTGTTTGCTACTCGGTAGCTGTCGAAGCGGGCACGTACCGCACTCGAGATTCCCTTGGCGTTGTCGGCCACGTCGACAAACATCTGCTGAGCCTTGATCGGGTCGGGTTCGACGTAGATGTCCAATCCGACGTACTCGCTCTTGAGGCGTTCAAGCTGGGCGATGGCCTTCTTGCGCTCGTCTTGAAGTTTCACCTCCCTGTCGGTACTGACCTTGCGCGAGAGCTCCCGGTCCACCCTGGCGATCTCCTCGGTTATGCGGACTTTCTCGATGTGCACGCCTAGGATGCGATGCTGGCCATCGACGGTCCGCATCGAGCTGATCCCTCCGATCGCCCAAGGGACCGTTAGATATCCAACATTGCCGGCGTCGTCGATCTTCTCAAACTGGCACCCACCACTGTCGCGGGCGAGTAGCGCGGGCGCGACCCAATCGGTCTTCTGGTCTAGGTATTGCCCGAACTGCTTCGCGTGCAGGCGGTCGACCTTCCGATTGTCCTTGTCCACGTTGTTGGGATCCGGCAGCGGAAGGATCGTGGGCAAGTCCATTAGCGGCACGCGAACGCTGTAGACCGTTCGACCGCCCTGCGAGGTCTTGACGGCCAGGTAGGTGCTTGAGTCTTGCGGCTTCGACAGCCGTAACGGGTCGACGGTGAGAGACGTAGTAGACATAACGTAACTTCTTCCTGCCTGAGGGCTGATGGTAATTGAGCAACTTAGAAGTAAGGTATCTCATCAAAACCTACTCGGCAAGTATAAAGTCTTAATTTTGTCCGTTACTTCTAACCTGACCTCAACCGGCCCTCGCCACCTAGGATCGGCCAGCGCCCAGAATGAGGATCCGCGCGATCTTGGCCAGCGTCGCGACAGCCGCAGCGACGAAGTGTCAGGTCAGTTGGTTGCAGTCCAGTCATGGGGTCGTCGGGGGGATAGATGGGCGTGTGCTGTACCGGCCGCCCGGTCCAGGCTGGGAGGATGGGCCTCGTGACCGAACCGACCGAACCGTCGATGAGCTATCGCTCGGGCTTCTGTGCCTTCGTCGGCCGGCCGAATGCCGGCAAATCCACCCTGACCAATGCGCTGGTCGGATCCAAGATCGTGATCACCAGCGACAAGCCGCAGACCACCCGGCGGGCGGTTCGTGGCGTGCTCAACCGTCCGGACGGCCAGTTGGTGCTGGTCGACACGCCCGGCCTGCACCGGCCCCGCACGCTGCTCGGGCAGCGGCTCAACGACGTGGTGCGCGATAACCTAGCCGAGGTGGACGTGATCGGGTTCTGCCTGCCCGCCAACGAGAAAGTCGGTCCGGGCGACCGGTTCATCGCCGCCGAACTGGCCCAGCTGAAGGCGCCGGTGGTGGCCATCGTCACCAAGACTGACCTGGGCTCCCGGCACGGTATCGCCGAGCAACTGATGGCGGTCGGCCAACTGGGAGACTTCGCCGAGATCGTGCCGGTCTCGGCAGTCGCCGATGACCAGGTGGACCTGCTGGCCGGCTTGCTGGTGGCGAGGTTGCCGCAGGGGCCGCAGCTCTACCCGACCGGCGTGCAGACCGATGAGAGCGATGAGTCCCGGATCTGCGAGCTGATCCGGGAGGCCGCCCTGGCCGATGTACGCGATGAGTTGCCGCACTCGATCGCGGTCACCGTTCAGGAGATGAATCCCCGCGAAGTCAGCCGGGACGAGCCGCCGATCCTGGACATCTTCGCGACCCTGCACCTCGAACGTGCCAGCCAGCGTCCGATCATGCTCGGCCGCGGTGGCAGCCGGCTCAAGCGAATCGGCATCGAGGCGCGCCGGGGGATCGAGGAATTGCTCGGCCAGCGGGTCAACCTGCGCCTGCACATCTCGGTGCTCGGCGAGTGGCAGCGTGACCCGAAGAAACTCGACCGGCTGGGCTTCTAACGTGTTGCTCGGCTATCGCGCTGCTTTCGGTGCGCCCGGGGCGTTCTCGTTCTCGGCTGCCGGCTTCGTCGCCAGGCTGCCGATCGCAATC
The DNA here is from genome assembly GCA_039922115.1 of Jatrophihabitantaceae bacterium. Taxonomy (GTDB): domain Bacteria; phylum Actinomycetota; class Actinomycetes; order Mycobacteriales; family Jatrophihabitantaceae; genus Jatrophihabitans_A. The sequence continues at coordinate 4,243 of JBDSAN010000438.1, read as the reverse complement.
TATCCGATCGCGATTGTCCTTATCGTATCGGGCAAAACGCATTCCTACGGGTTCGCCGGCGTGGTCAGCGGCAGCTATGTGATCGGCGGCGCGGTCGGCAATCCGGTGGCCGGCGTGCTGGTCGACCGGTACGGCCAGCACCGGATGCTGCCGCCGTTCCTGGCGGCCCATGTGGCCTCGGTCGCGGCGTTCGGGGCGCTGGTGTCCTCCGGCGCGCCGCACTGGATGCTGCTGCCACCGGCGCTGCTGATGGGCATCACGCTGCTCAATATCGGTGCGCTGGTCCGGGCGCGCTGGTCCTACGTCTGGTCGGACGAACCGGCACGCCGCTCGACTGCGTACTCGGTGGAATCGGTGCTGGACGAGCTGATCTTCGTGATCGGCCCGGTGATCGCCACCGTGTTGGCCACCCAGGCGCCGCCGGCGCTGACCCTCGGCCTGGCGCTGATGTTGCTCACCGGAGGATCGTTGTGGCTTGCCACCCAGCGGGCCACCGAGCCAGGCTCGGCTGGCGCGGGCTCAGCCGATCGGCACGATTTCGCCCTACGCTACCGGGGGATGCTGCTGATCACCTGGGCGATGGCCTGCATGGGCGCGGTGTTCGGCAGCGCCGAGGTAGTGATGGTTGCCTTCTGTGGCCAGCACGGCCAGCGCGGCAGCGCCGGTTGGGTGGTTGCCTGCTTCGCCGGTGGCAGCGGTGTCGCCGGCGTGCTGTACGGCGCGCGGCACTGGGTCACGCCGATGCTGCGCCGGTTCGTACGCTCAGCGGTTGCCTTCGGCGCGCTACCGCTGCTCTTCCTGCTACCGACCAGCGTGCCGGCCCTCGCGCTGTGCGCCGGCCTGGTCGGCCTGGGCATCGCGCCTACCCTGATCGCTGCCTTCGGCCTGGTGGATTCGATCGTGCCGGCCGCTTCGCTGACCGAGGGCCTGACCTGGATCGGTACCGGGCTGTCGGTCGGGTACGGCCTGGGCACCGCGGTCGGCGGCAGCTTCGCCGATCAGCACGGCGCACACCTGGCATTCTCGGTGCCGGTCGGCTGCGCGCTGGCAATGGCTGCCAGTGCGGTCGCGCTGGCCGCCAGGCTGCCGAACCACGCCGAGCAGCGTGTGGTGGTCGCCGCGGCGTGAGGTTGCGCCGGCTTGTCGGATAGTTCTGACACCATGGACGGGTGCCGCTCTATCGTGACGAAGCCGTGGTGCTGCGCGTCCACAAGCTGGGCGAGGCAGACCGGATCGTCACGCTGCTCACCAAGCGACACGGCCGAATCCGCGCGGTCGGCAAGGGCGTGCGGCGCACCACGTCCCGGTACGGGGCCCGGCTCGAACCGGGCAGCCACAGCGATGTCCAGCTCTATACCCGCACCGCCGAGCCGGACGCCGAACGCGGCCACCTGCACAGTCCCGGCCTGGACCTGATCACCCAGGTCGAGTCGGTCGACAACTACGGCGCCCGGGTGGCCCGCGACTACTCAGCCTGGACGACCGCGGTCGCGATCTGCGAGACCGCCGAACGGCTCACCGCTGAAGAGGGCGAGCCTGCGTTGCGGCAGTTCCTGCTGGTGACCGGCGCGCTGCGCTCGCTGGCCGATCGTGAGCATGACTGCTCGCTGATCCTGGACGCGTTCCTGATCCGCTCGATGTCGCTGGCCGGTTGGGAACCAGCGCTGGCCGACTGCGCGCTCTGCTCGGCGCCCGGCCCGCACGCCGCCTTCAACGTCCCGGCCGGCGGCACCGTCTGCACCCAGTGCCGGCCGGCCGGCTCGGTCCGGCCTCAACCGGAATCGCTGCAGCTGATGACCGCGTTGCTGTCCGGCGACTGGCCCAGCGCTGACGTCGCGCCGCCCGAGCGCCGCCGCGAGGCGAGTGGCCTGGTGGCCGCGCACCTGCAGTGGCATCTGGAGCGGGGCATCCGCTCGCTTCCGCTGGTGGACCGCTGAGCTGAGGCCCCGCTGCCGGGTGGAGGTATTACGGTTGCCCAATGCCCGCAGCCGCGACCCACTGGCCGGATCCGCCGCCGCACCCGTCCGGAGCGCTCCCGCCAGCCATCCCACCGGACCTGGTGCCGCGCCACGTCGCGATCGTGATGGACGGCAACGGCCGCTGGGCCAACCAGCGCGGCCTGCCCCGTACCGAGGGGCACCGGGCCGGCGAGGCGGCCCTGATGGACGTGCTGTTCGGCGCCATGCAACTCGGCATTCCGGTGGTGTCGGCCTATGCCTTCTCCACCGAGAACTGGCGGCGCTCGCCGGAGGAGGTGCGGTTCCTGATGAACTTCAACAAGGATGTGCTGTCCCGGCGTCGCGACGAGCTGAGCGCCCTCGGCGTCCGGATCCGGTGGGCCGGGCGGCGGCCGCGGCTGTGGCGCAGCGTGATCAGCCAGCTGGAGGAGGCCGAGGCCCACACCGTGGCCAACACCCGGCTGACCCTGCAGTTCTGCGTGAACTACGGCGGCCGGGCCGAGATAGTCGATGCCACCCGGCGGATCGCCGAGCTGGCCGCTGCCGGCCGGATCAACCCGGCCAAGATCGATGAGAAGACCTTCGCCCGCTACCTGGACGAGCCCGGCCTGCCCGATGTGGACCTGTTCCTGCGCAGCTCCGGCGAGCAGCGGACGTCCAACTTCCTGCTCTGGCAGTCCGCCTACGCCGAGCTGATGTTTATCGACACGCCCTGGCCGGACTTCGACCGGCGGCACCTGTGGGCAGCGTGTGTGAGCTACGCCCGCCGGGACCGGCGCTTCGGTGGCGCTATCGACGCGACCGCACCCGGTGGCCGGCCATGATCGCGGTCGTGCACCTGCGGGCAGCCACCCCGGCCGGTCCGGCCCACCCCGGCGGCCCTGACGGTCCGGCCGGTTTCGCCGAGCAGGCCGCCGAGGCGTTGCGGGTGCTGGCTGCCCAGCGCGGCTTCGTCCGAGGCTCGCTCGGCCGGGCCACCGACGACGAGTCCGCCTGGCTGCTGCTCACCGAGTGGGAATCGGTCGGCGCCTACCGGCGGGCGCTGGGCGCCTACCAGGTGAAGCTGATCGCCACGCCGGTGCTGGGGCTGGCCGAGGACCGGCCGAGCGCGTTCGAGCCGCTGTTGGCGATCGGCGCGGACGGATCGGAGACCAGCCAGCCCAGCGACCGGGCCGCCGACGCCGACTGGGCCGCCCGCACAGCTGACGCCGCCCGGACAGCTGACGCCGCCCGCACAGCCGAGGCTCAGCCAACCGGCGAGTGAACCGCGCACTATCAGCTCAGGCGGCACACCTTGTAGATTGGTTCGCCAGGCGAACGATTTCTAAGGCGGGTGAGCGTTGACGCAGGCCGAACTGGATGCCGGCCAGCCGCAGCCATCGGTCGCCGACCCTGAGCTCGGGTCCGATCCGTCCCGCCGAAGCCTGCTGTCGGCGAGCACGCTGACCGTCCTGCGCCGGATCGCGATCGGGTTCTGGCTGCTCGGGGTCAGCTATTGGACCCGGCGCAACGGCATCTCCTTCGACCGCAGCACACTGCTGCTCTACATCTGCACCGGCCTGCTCGCAGCCAGCATCGGCCGGCATCGACAGGGCCTGATCGTACTGCGCGACTGGTTGCCGTTCGTGGCGGTGCTGTTCGTCTACGACCTGACCCGAGGTGCTGCCGATGCGCTCGGCCGGCCGACCGAGTGGCACCTGCAACTCAACTTCGACAAGTGGCTGTTCGCCGGCACCGAACCGACCGTGTGGCTGCAGGCCAGGCTGAAGGAGCCGTTCCCACCCTGGTGGGAGATCGGGGTCAGCTTCGTCTACGTGTCCTTCTTCTTCGCGCCCTACCTCGTCGCCGGCATCCTGTGGCTGCGGGACCGGGCGGCTTGGCGCCGGTTCATCCTGCAGTTCGTGACGGTGTCCTTCCTCGGGCTGATCGGCTTCATCGCCTTTCCGGCGGCACCGCCCTGGGCCGCGGCCCAGTGCAGTTCGGTCGAGGTGGCCAGCGGGCCGTCCGATCCGGCCTGCATGGACTACCAGGTCGGCAAGGTCACCGACGGCGGGATGCTCGGCCAGGTCCAGCCCAGTCATCACGGTGCGGCACCCTACATCGAGCGAATCTCGACTCGCGGCTGGAACAAGCTGGGGCTGTCCGAGGCGAAGGCGCTGATCGACGAGGGCCAAGCCGGGGTCAATCAGGTTGCGGCGGTGCCGTCCCTGCATGCGGCGATCTCGGCGCTGATCAGCGTGTTCTTCTGGCCACGGGTCCGCAAGCGCTAGCGCCCGCTACTGGTC
>JBDSAN010000437.1:0-9417 GCA_039922115.1 Jatrophihabitantaceae bacterium | reverse complement strand
TCGGCCAGCCAGGCCAGCGCGTCGGCGTCAGTGGTGTAGCCGGTCTTGGTCCGCTTGGTCTTCGGCAGCTCGAGTTCATCGAACAGAATCTGCTGCAATTGCTTGGGTGAACCGAGGTTGAACGGCCGGCCGACCACCTGATGCGCCTCGGATTCGGCGTCCCGGACGGCAGCAGCCAGCTCGGACTGCAGGTCGGTCAGCAGCTCGGTGTCGACCGCGATCCCGGTGGCCTCGATCTCGGCCAGCACGAAGCTCAGCGGCAGTTCCAGGTCGGTCAGCAGGCCGGTCCCGCCGCCGGCCGCGAGCTTGTCGTCCAGCGCATCGGCCAGGTCCCGGATTGCTGAGGCACGAACCGCCTCGACCTCGGCGCGCAGGTCGTCGGATTCCTCCAGGCCACCGTCCAGGGTGAGCTGGCCGGTATCCGGCGCGGTCTCCTCCCGCAGCTCACGGCGCAGGTAGCTCAGTGCCAGGTCGGCCAGGTCGAAGGCGCGCTGCCCGGGCTGCACCAGGTAGGCGGCCAGCTGGGTATCGGAGCTGACCCCGCGCAGCTGCCAGCCTTGCTGGGCCAGCGCCAGCAGCGGTCCCTTGACGTCGTGGGCGGCCTTGGGAACCGCCGGATCGGCCAGCCAGCCGGCCAAAGCCTGCTCGTCGGCAGGTACCAGGTCGATGACATCCAGCCAGCCGGCCTGGCCGTCCGCGGCCGCCACCGTCACGGTGTTCAGGGTGCCGGTGCCGCGGCCCCAGGTGCCACCGAAGGACAGCCCGACCCGCCGGCCATCGCTGGCGTGCTCGGTGAGGAAGCTGGCCACCTGGCCGGGAGCCAACCGGCTGACCTCGACCTCGAAGCCCTCGGCAGCCTCTGGTTCGGCAGTCGGCAAGGTGGCGAACAGCCGCTCGCGCAGCACCCGGAACTGCAGGTTGTCGAACAGCTTGTGCACGTCGTCGCGATCCCAGGCCTGCCGGCTGAGCTCGCTGACCCCGATGTCCAGGCGCATGTCCCGGACCAGCCTGGTCAGCTGCTGGTTCTGCAGCACCGCGCCGAGGTGCTCGCGCAGCGCCTCGCCTACCTTGCCCTTGACCTCGGCCACCCGGGCCACCAGCTCGTCCAGCGAGCCGAACTCCCGAATCCACTTGGACGCGGTCTTCTCCCCCACGCTCGGGATGCCTGGCAGGTTGTCACTCGGGTCCCCGCGCAGGGCGGCGAAATCCGGGTACTGGGCCGGGGTCAGCCCGTACTTGGCCTCGACCTCGGCCGGGGTGAACCGGGTGAGTTCGGAGACACCCTTCTTCGGGTACAGCACGGTCACCTGATCGTTGACCAGCTGCAGCGCGTCCCGGTCACCAGTGCAGATCAGCACCTGCATGCCGTGCCCGCAGGCCTCGGTGGTCAGGGTGGCAATGATGTCGTCGGCCTCGTAGCCGTCCACCGACAGCATCGGAATCCGCAGCGCGGTCAGCACCTCCTGGATCAGCGAGACCTGGCCCTGGAACGGCTCCGGAGTGCTGGACCGGGTCGCCTTGTACTCAGGGAACGCCTCGCTGCGAAAGGTCTTGCGGCTGACGTCGAAGGCAACCGCGAGATGCGTCGGCTGCTCGTCGCGGAGCAGGTTGATCAGCATCGAGGTGAAGCCGAAAACCGCGTTGGTGGGCTGGCCGGTGCTGGTCGAGAAGTTCTCCACCGGCAGCGCGTAGTAGGCCCGGTAGGCGATCGAGTGGCCATCGATCAACAGCAGCCGGGACGTCCCAGCAGCGCTGTCGGTCACGGCCGGATCATCGGACGGCTGGGAATCGGCTACGGACACGGCAGCTGCGGTAACGGACTCGGTCACGGCTGCTGAGTCTAGGCCGCACCACCGACAGCGCGGTCCGGGCCCAGCCCGGCTCAGCCCGGACTGGCCAGGCCGGCCTGGTGGGACGGGCGCACCGCGCAGGTCAGCCGTGCGGTGCAGATACGCCGGTCACGCTCATCGGTGAGCACGATCTCGAAGCTGGACAGCGTCCGCCCGACATGCAGCGGCGTGCAGATCGCGGTGACCAGCCCCCGGTTGGCCGAGCGGTGATGGGTGCAGTTCAGCTCGATGCCGACCGCGATGTTGTCCGGGCCGGCATGCAACGCGGCCGCGATCGAGCCGACCGTCTCGGCAAGCACTGCCGAAGCCCCGCCATGCAGCAGGCCGTAGGGCTGGCGGTTGCCGGCCACCGGCATGGTGGCCACCAGCCGGCTCGGATCGGCATCGACGACTTCGATACCCATCCGTTCCGGCAGTTGCTCGTTGGTGCCCGCCCAGCGGTGCTTGACGTCGTCCAGGATTGCCTGCTGAGCCGGTGTGATCATGCCCCTCTACCTATCACACGACTCGGCAACACACCGCGTACGGTGCGCCGCCGGCGAAGTGCGACACGGTCGATGGAGTCAACAATGCCCAAGCTACGGCGCAGGGTGGCCACCGAGGCGATCCGGCGGACCACCAGCGGGGCGAAGCCGAGCCGGGCCAGGTAACGGTTGGCATCGCGGGCACCGGCCTGCACCCCGACCACCACGTGGTCGATCTCGCGGTCCTCGGCGTGCCGCACCGCACCGGTGAGCAGCGCCCGGCCGGCGCCGCGCTTGCGGAAGCTGGGGGCCACCAGCAGGTGCGAGAGGTAGAGGGTGGCCGTCGGGGCCAGCACGCCGACCCGCTCTTCCAGCATCACCGCGTACCCGACGAGCTGCTCGGTCGCCTCATCGACGGCAACCAGTACCAGCCGGTCCATGTCTGACAGCAGCGAGACGTAGCGGTCGATCAGCTCGTTGGAGTCACCCTTGCGGCCACGCCGGCCAACATGATCGGCAACGCCGTTCTCGACGGACAGGGCGATTAGTTCGGTTATGTCGGAGGTCGCAGCCGGCCGCACCCGCACGTTGCCTCTCGACACATCAACTCCCGATTTCGAGCATTGACCGACAGAATGCTCTTGTTGAGCGAGCAGCTAAACCGAACTCCGAACGCACAATATCGCGCCGACGGCGCCCTGCGACAGTGGCAAAATCCCACGTAATCGCTGAAACAGCTGGACTGGAACCGTCAGTCACCTGGCAGGTACCGGACGTAACGCAAATGGCCGGGCCAGCCAGGGTGCAGAGTCTACGAGGCGATCTCTTCGCCCAGATAGGCGGCCCGGACCCGGTCATCGGCCAGCAGCTCACGGCCGGTGCCGGTAAGTACGATCTCACCCGTTTCGAGCACGTAGCCCCGATGTGCCAGCGCCAGCGCCTGGGCAGCGTTCTGCTCGACGATCAGCACGGTCACCCCGGAGGCGTTGATCTCGCGGACGATGTCGAAGATCTGCTTGACGATCAGCGGGGCCAGCCCCATCGACGGCTCGTCCAGCAGCAGCAGTCGCGGCTTGCCCATCAGCGCGCGGCCGATGGCCAGCATCTGCTGCTCACCGCCGGACAGCGTGCCCGCCTGCTGCTTGATCCGCTCGGCCAGCCGCGGGAACAGTTCCAGGACGTGGGCGAACAGCGCCGGGTCCGGCCGCTTGAACCGGAACGCCCCCATCTCGAGGTTCTCGTGCACCGACATCCGCGGAAACACCCGGCGGCCCTCGGGCACGTGGCAGATACCGAGGCTGATCAGCTGGTGGGCCGGGATCCCATCGATCCGCTGGCCCTCGTAGACGATCTCGCCGAGCGCCGGTCGCAGCATCCCGGAAACCGTCTTCTGAGTGGTCGTCTTACCGGCCCCGTTCGCGCCGAGCAGCGCGATCACCTCGCCGGCTCGTACCTCGAAGCTGACCCCCTTGAGCGCCTTGATCGCGCCGTAACGGACCTCGATGTTGTCCACCGACAGCAATGGCTCGGTCATGCCTGCTCCCCCTGCTCGGGCGCCTCGGTGCTGGCACCGGTCTGGCCGGTCAGCTCGTCCAGTGAGAGTCCGGTGTCGATCCGGTGCAGTTCGGGCTGGCTCAGATCGATGCCTGCCACCTCATCGGCCGGCGTACCCAGGTAAGCCGCCACCACCGCCGGGTTGCGCTGGATCTGCTCCGGGGTGCCCTCGGCGATCTTCTGGCCGAAGTTGAGCACCACGATCCGGTCCGCGATCGACATCACCAGCTTCATGTCGTGCTCGATCAGCAACACGCTCACCCCGTCGTCGTCGTTGATCGACTTGATCAGGGTGGCCAGTTCTCGCTTCTCGGCCGGGTTGGTACCGGCGGCCGGCTCGTCCAGCAGGATCACCCCGGGCGAGGTGCCCAGCGCCCGGGCGATCTCCAGCCGGCGCTGCTCGCCGTAGGCCAGCGAGCCGGCGATGTCGTTGGCCCGCCGCTCCAGGCCGACCCGGTGCAGCAACTGGTAGGCGCCCTCGGTGCTTTCCCGCTCCTCGCGCCGCTGCCGGGGCAGGCCGAGCATCGCCGAGATCGGCCCGGACTTCTGCCGGGTCTCGATGCCCACCTTCACGTTCTCCAACGCGGTCAGCGCCGGGAACAGCCGGATGTTCTGGAAGGTCCGGGCAACCCCCAGGTGGTTGACCACGTGGGTCTTCAGCCCGATCACCCCGGTCGGCGAGTCGCCGGCTCGGGCCCGTACCTCGATCGCGCCCTGCTGCGGGGTGTAGACCCCGGTCAGCGAGTTGAACAGCGAGGTCTTGCCAGCCCCGTTCGGCCCGATCACGGCCAGGATCTCGCCCCGATGCATCTGTAGCGAGACCGAGTCCAGGCTGGTCACCCCGCCGAAGCGCAGCGTGACATCGCGGACGTCGAACACCAGGTCACCGGCAGCGACCGGCTCCCGTTCGTTCACCGATGCGGTCATCGGGCTCACATCCCTTCGCCGGCAGGTACCGCGACCGGTTCCATCGAGCCCTTGGCTTGCAGACCGCCCAGCTCTACTGCCCGGCGGCGAGCCGGAATCAGCCCACCGGGACGGAAGATCATCATCGCCAGCACGACCGCGCCGATCCACATCTGCCGGTCCGCGGCCGGCACCTGGGCCTTCAGGAACTCCGGCAGCCAGGTCAGCAGCGCCGCCCCGGCCATCGCGCCGGGCAGCGAGCCCATGCCACCGAAGACCACGTAGGCGACCACCAGGATCGAGTTGTTGAGCACGAAGTTGTCCGGCGTGAAGAAGCCGACTTGGCTGGCGAAGAACACCCCGGCCACGCCAGAGGTGGACGCGCCGATCGCGAAGGCCAGCAGCTTGATCCGGAAGGTGTTGATACCGGTTGCCTGAGCGGCCACCTCGTCCTCGCGGATGGCGGCCCAGGACCGGCCGATCCGGGAGTTCTCCAGCCGGTTGAAGGCCAGCAACACGACCAGGATGAAGACCAGCAGCAGGTACCAGTACTGAAGCTGGTTCAGGCCCCAGGTCAGGTGCAGCGGGCCGAGGTGGACCACCGGGTGCGGCACCTGGGTGCTCGGACCCTGGCTGCCGTTGGTCACCTTGTCGGCGTTGACCGCCACGATCCGGATGATCTCACCGAAGCCGAGCGTCACGATGGCCAGGTAGTCACCGCGCAGGCGCAGCGTCGGCGCGCCGAGCGCGAGCCCGGCGAGCAGGCAGATCAGCACCGCGAACGGGATCGCCAGTAGCGGGCTCATCTGCAGCCAGGACGGTGGCTTCACCGGCAGCGAGCCGACCAGGTAGGCGGTGGTGTAGGAGCCGATCGCGTAGAAGGCGATGAAACCCAGGTCGAGCAGGCCGGCCCAACCGACCACCACGTTCAGCCCGATCGCCAGCAGCACGTAGATGCCGATCTCGGACACCAGTACCGACTGCCAGAATCCGGTAGCGGTCGGCGGGTAGAACAGCGCCAGCGCGATCACCACCATCATCGCGCTGCGGAACGCGCCGGGCGCGCTGAGCATCGAGTGACTCTCCGACGGCACCGCGACGGCCGGATCCGGCAGGCCGGCCAGCCCGGTGAGCTTGGGCGCGGGAGCGGTCGCGGCGACAAAACCACCGGCACCGAGCAGGAACAGCGCGGCCGCGGCCAACCAGCCACCGGCGCCCAGGTTCTGCCAGGGACCGGTCGCGCCATCGACGCCCTGCTGGGCGGCCAGGTCGCTGACGTCATAGATGGTCACCAGGGTGAGGATGACCGAAACCGCGCCGGCTGCGGCGGCCAGCCAGCCGAGCAGCCGGATCCGGCGGTAGCTGGCCAGCAGGCTGAGCACCGCGGTGACCGCGAACAGCGTCCAGCCGAGCCAGATCAGGTACTGCACCGCGATGCTGGCCAGGCCGGTGCCCTCAAACAGGGTGTGGGTGTCGGTCAGCGTTGCGTTGTAGCTGCCCGGGGCGAACCAGGTCGCTGAGCCGAGCGCGAGCAGGCCGGCCACCACGCCCAGCGCGGCCAGCGGCAGGCCCGGACGCCAGCCCAACACCTTGTTGGCCGCAGCCCGGGTGTTGGCCAGCTCGGCCTGCGACATCGCGGTAACCAGGCTGGCGGTCAGGATCACCAGGTAACCGATGACCTCGACGTAGACGCCCAGCGAGTGGTCGATCCCGCCGGCCAGGTCGACGGCCGCCGAGTGGGACAGGTAGGCGATGACCGCGGCGACCACGCTGAGCGCGGCGGCGGCGAAGCCAAGTGGACGGATGCCGGTACCGATAGCGACCGCGGCCAGCAGCACGATGACCACCAACTGCACCCAGCACAGCCAGCCGAAGAACGCGGTCGCCAGCGGGGACAGTCCGGTGCTGTTGCCGGCCGCGGTGGCCAGCGTGCCGAACTTGCCGTCGCCGACCTGATCGGCCCAGTGCATCAGGGTTTGCGAGGCCACCACGGTGAGCAGGCCGACGAACAGCGGCCAGACGCCGGGCCGGGTCAGGTACGGAACCACCCGTGGCCAGAAGGTGATGGCCAGAAAGACCAGCACGCCGAGCGCCAGGAAGATGATCACCCGGGGCCGGAAGATGCCCTGCTTGATGGAGAACCAGAAGTTGCCGAAGCTGCCCTCCTGCGGTCCCCACATCAGCGCCACGACCAGTGACCCGGCCAGGCAGGCGACCAGCCGGCGAGCGCGTTCGGCCTGCACACTGCTGCGATTGATGCTCATGCGGCCCGTCCCAGCCGCTCGCCGAGGATGCCGGTCGGCCGGAACATCAGCACCAGCACCAGCACCACGAAGGCGACCACGTCAGTCCACTTGATGTCGATGTTGACCACCGGAAGCATGTTCTCGACGATGCCGAGTACCAGGCCACCGATCATCGCGCCGCGGATGTTGCCAATGCCGCCGAGCACGGCCGCGGCAAATGCCTTGACGCCGGGCAGGAAGCCCATTGTGTTACCGAAGCTGAAGTTCAGGCCGAACAGGAAGCCGGCCGCTCCGCCGAGCAGGCCGCCGATGATGAAGGTCCGCGAGATGGTGCGGTCGATGTCGATACCCATCAGCGCCGCAGTGGGCGCGTCCTCGGATACCGCACGGATGCTGCGGCCGAGCTTGGTGACCGAGACCAGCCGGTCGAGGAAGATCATCATCACGATCGCCGAACTCACGATGACGACCTCGAGCACCCTGACCTCGGCCCCGAAGATCGTGAACAGCACGTGGTTCTGATCGAAGAAGGCCGGGAAGGAGTTCGAGGTGAGCCGGCCGAACAGCTTGCCGGCCAGTTGGGACAGGAAGAAGGACGCCCCGATCGCACTGATCAGGAACGCCAGCTTGGGCGCGCCACGCTTGCGCAGCGGCCGGTAGGCGACCCGTTCCAGGGTCCAGGCAATGGCTGCCGCGGTGAGCGCACCGGACAACATGCCCGCGATCAGGACGAATGGCACGGCCCAGGCAGCCGTCGCCTTACCGTCACCGACTATCAGATGCACGATCGCATAGCTGCCGAAGGCGCCGGACATGAACACCTCGCTGTGCGCGAAGTTGATCAGCTGGAGCACGCCGTACACCAGGGTGTAGCCCAGCGCGATGAGCGCGTACATCGATCCGCGGGTTATCCCGAGAATCAGGTAGTTCATGAAGTCGGTCACGCCTTATGCCCTCTCAGATGGTGACGGGACTGCCATGCTCGGCGCACAGCTGAGGGGCACTCGACATCCATCAATCGTGCAGGGATGCGGGTGCCCCTCATCTGCCTCAGCGAGATCTACTAGGTCAGCTCTGCTGCTGGATGTTGCCCAACTCGACGATCTTTCCGGCCTTCTGCTGGTAGAGGTTCACCGTTGCCTGGGCGACCTCACCGCTCGGGGCGAACTTGACCTCGGTGGTGATGCCCTTGTAGTCGAGAGCGTTGATCGCGTCCTCAACACTGGCCCGGGTCGGGGTGCCCTTGGCGACCGCGGCCTTGATCGCGGCGATCATCGCGTTGGTGGCATCGAATGCCTCCGGCGAGTAGGTCGACGGCGGGGTGTTGAACTTGGCCACGTAGGCACTGTTGAAGTCCTTGGCCTCCGGGGCCGTGGTCGCGTCCTGGCAACCGCAGGAGAAGTACCAGCCGTCACCGGCCGCACCGGAACCGGAGGTGAATACCGAGGACTTGCCACCGTTACCGGTCATCTTCAGCCCGGCGAAGCCAGCAGCCTTGAGCGCCTTGGCGAACAGGGCGGCCTGTGCGTCATAGCCACCGTAGAACAGCGCCTGCGCGCCGGAGGCCTTCACGGTCTGAGCGATCGCGCCGTAGTCCTGGGTGTTCTGCGCGACGCCCTGGCGGGTGACGCTGACGCCCTTGGCCTTCAGGCCCTTGTCGACGACATCGCCGACACCCTTGCCATAGGTGGTGGTGTCATCGACCACGAAGACCTTCTTGAACTTCTTGGCCAGGTAGTCAGCAGCCTGCGCGCCCTCGACACCGTCGGTCGGCACGATCCGGTGGAAGGTGGTGAAACCAGACGAGGTCAGCGTCGCGTTGGTGGCCGACGGGCTGATCAGGCCCATGTTTGCCGCACCGTAGGTCTTGCCGGTGGCCGAGGTCGGACCGGAGAATGCCGGGCCGACCACGCCGAGGACGGCCGGGTCCTGCAGCAGCAGCGCCGCGGCAGCCGGGGCCTTGTCGGCGGTGCCACCATCGTCGGACTTGAGCACCTCGACCTTGAACCCGAGGTCGCCCTTGGCGTTGGCCTGCTCGACAGCCAGCTCGACCGCGTTCTCCTCGTTGATACCGAGCTGCTGGTTGTCACCGGACAGCGGGCCTTGGAACCCGATCTTGTAGGTCTTGTTGCTGTTGTTGGAGCCGCTGTTGGTGCCGCCGTTCAGCCCCCCGGAGTTGTCCTTCTTCGAGTTCGAGCATGCGCTGAGCACCAGGGTGCCCGCGATACCTACTGCGGCGATCTTCGCCAGGGAACTAGTCCGCACTGACGTCTCCTCCTCATTCTCGTGCCTCGGATAGGCATTTATGGTGTTCGGGTAGACGTTCCGAACCTGCATTTTGTTGCTGTGGCACAGGCTCGTGTCGGTGCACGCTAGCCTGAGTTTTGTCGCCAACGG
>JBDSAN010000436.1:0-8234 GCA_039922115.1 Jatrophihabitantaceae bacterium | reverse complement strand
CAATGGGACTCGGTGTGCCTGGGGATCACGTAACTTACGAGCGCCGTATCAGACCTTTAGGCTGTTGCGTTATTGCGTGCCGGCTTCTGTTCCTGAACTCGGCATCGGTGCCAGTCGTCGCACTGCTCGGGTTGTGGCTGCGGGAAACCGAGTGCGGCGTCCAGCCTCGTGGTCTGGTGCGGCAAGGTCGCCCTATCGCTGCTTGCAAGTTCGGCGGGCTAACTTGCAGCGCGCGCTACCAGGCCTGACGGCCAGCCATCGACCTAGGCACATCCCGCAGTAGCCTCGGCTGGCGGCAACTCCCTACGGGGGGTTCGTACTCCTGGCCACTGAAAGGACGAATCATGACCGCAGGTGCTCGTCCCTGGTTGCCCTCGGCGACGGCTGATCGGGTGGCCGCAACCGTCACCTCGCTGGACCAGCGCGACACTGTGGGCGTCACCGAATGGTTGGCCGAGCTGATCGCGGACAACCAGCGAATCCATGATGAAACCTGCCTGAACCTCAACCCGGCGACGAACCGGATGAACCCGCGCGCGGAGCAGATGCTGGCCGCACGCCTCGGCTCGCGGGCCTCGCTCGGCTACCCGGGCGAGAAGTATGAGACCGGCCTTGAGGCGATCGAGCAGATCGAGATCGTCGCCGCCGAACTCGCCGCCCGGGTCTTTCACGCTGACTTCGCCGAAGTGCGGGTCGGCTCTGGCGCGCTGGCTAACCTGTATGCCTTCATGGCCTGTTGCGAACCAGGTGATTCGATCATCGCGCCACCCGCGTCGATTGCCGGCCACGTCACCCATCACGCGGACGGCGCTGCCGGGCTGTACCGGCTCAGCACCATCGACGCTCCGGTCGATCCAACCAACTACACCGTCGACGTCGATGCGCTGGCCGATCTGGCGCGCGCGACACGTCCGAAGCTAATTACTATTGGTGGCAGCCTGAACCTCACCCCGCATCCGGTCGCGGTGGTGCGCGAGATCGCCGATTCGGTCGGCGCGAAGGTGCTGTTCGATGCTGCGCACCTGTGCGGGGTGATCGCCGGCGGCGCCTGGCCGAACCCGCTGGACCAGGGCGCGCACCTGATGTCGATGAGCACCTACAAGAGCCGTGGCGGCCCGCCCGGTGGCCTGCTGCTGGCCAACGATGCTGAACTCGCCCAGCGCATCGAAGCGATCGCCTACCCAGGGCTCACCGCCAACTTTGACGCCGGTAAGACCGCTGCGCTCGCCCAGACCATGCTTGATTGGATGGTGGCCGGCCCGGCCTACGCGGCAGCGATGGTCGATACCGCGAGCACGCTGGCCGAACAGCTGGCCAGCAACGGCCTGCCGGTGTTCCAGCGCGGCGGATTGGCGACCCGATCGCACCAGTTCGCGATCGAGGCCGCCGGCTATGGCGGTGGCCAGGCCGCGGCGGCTCGGCTGCGGCGAGCGAACCTGCTCGCCAGCGGGATCGGGCTGCCGATCGAGCCGGTCGCCAGTGATGTCAACGGCTTGCGCGTCGGCACACCTGAAGTCGCTCGCCTCGGCCTGAAGCCGGCCGACATGCCAACCCTCGCCGACTTCATCACGCGGGCGCTTGAGGCCGAACCCGAGGACGTGGCCGGCGACGTCGCCGAATGGCGCGGGCAGTTCCGGGAGATCCACTTCACCACCGACCGTCCAACCTGACCAACAGTGATCGCCAGCTAGGATCGAGCCAAACGCGACTGGCGCGGGTGGGACACCACCGGGGAGCAGCTTCGAAGCATCGACCGCCTGGGTGCTTCTCGCCGCAAGGAGCGCTGTCATGCCCGCCACCACCCTGGACGGCACCGCCGTCGCCAACGAACTGCTGCAGGCCGTCGCGGTTGACGCGTCCAAGTTCGAAACCGAACGCGGGCGCAGGGCGTGCCTGGCCACCGTCATGATTGGCGATGACCCCGCCTCGCACACCTACGTCCGGATGAAGGCCAATCGCTGTCGGGCCGCTGGACTCGATTCGCAACGGCATGAGCTTTCGGCCCAGGCCAGCACCGAGGAAGCGGTTCGGCTGGTCCAAGCGTTGTCCGCGGACGCCACAGTCGACGGCATCCTGGTCCAACACCCGATGCCAGGGCAGATCGATGAGCGGCAGGTGTTCGACGCGATCGCTGCTAGCAAGGACGTCGACGGGGTAACCGCCGCCTCATTCGCGGCAATGTCGTTCAACGAACCCGGGTTCGCCTCCTGCACCCCGGCCGGAATCCTGCGGTTGCTCGACGCCTACCGAGTGCCGCTTGCCGGTCGGAACGCCGTTGTCATTGGACGAAGCGCGATTCTCGGCAAGCCGGTCGGCATGCTGCTGCTGGCCCGGGACGCCACTGTGACGTTCTGCCATTCCAAGACCATCGATCTTGCTGGGGTGGTTCGCCGGGCGGACATCGTCGTTGCCGCGGCCGGCCGGCCGGAACTGATCCGCGGCGACTGGATCAAGCCCGGTGCGGTGGTCATCGACGCCGGCTACAACCCGGGCAACGTCGGTGATGTGGAATACGAAGCGGCCGCGAACCGTGCTCGGCTGATCACGCCAGTGCCCGGCGGCGTTGGCCCGATGACCATCGCTGTCCTGCTCGCCCAAACCGTCCAGGCAGCGCTCGCGACCTAGCTGGTTCATGCCATCATCGCGGCATGAACGGATTCGCCGACGGGCAGCGCGCCTGGATCGACCGGTTGGGCAGCCTGCGCAATGTGGTCCGGCAGGAGCTGATCGCTGGCCAGCTCAGCGAGCACGTCATTGCCGGTTCGAGCTTGCTAGACGTCGGCTGCGGGCAGGGCACCCAGGCGATCCGGCAGGCCGAGCGCGGCTGCCAGGTGGTCGGCATTGATCCCTCGCCGGACCTGCTCGCACAGCTGCGCACAGCTGCCGGCCGCGCCGGAGTAGCTGTCGAATGCCACCTGGGCGTGGTCGAGAACCTGGCGCCGATCCTTGGCCATCGCAGCTTCGACGTCGTCTGTGCCCATGGGCTACTGATGTACGTCGATGATGTCGAGGCAACGATCGCGTCACTGGCCGACCGGGTCGGGCCTGGCGGATTGCTGTCGATCACCTTCCGCAATGGCGCCGCGCTGGCCTTCCGTCCGGGCATGCGCAGGCAGTGGCAGCAAGCGATTGCCGCCTTTGACGCCACGAGCTATCGCAACGAACTCGGCGTCCTCGCCGTTGCGCACAAGCTCGATGAGATCAGCTCAATCGTTGCGCGCTGCGGCCTGCAGCTGGAAGCCTGGTACGGCGTCCGGGTGTTCACCGATCCGGCCGCCGTAGCAGAACCTGTCGACGAGGCGCAGTTCGAAAGGCTGCTGGATGCCGAGCAAGCAGCCGGCCGGCGCGACCCGTACCGGCAGCTGGCCTCGCAGCTTCACCTGCTCGGCCGCCGGCCGGGTTAACCCTCGGTGTCGGTCTCCAGCTTCGCGCAGCCGGTCAACCCGTGGGCGTTCATGACCGAGATAAAATCTGCCGTGTGGTCCGGCAGCGCGTCCAGGCCCTTCTCCGCGGCGGCGATGCTGGCTGCGTCGTGAGTCTTGGCGGCGGCCAGCAGCTTGTTGGCCAGCGGCTTGACCTGAGCGGTGTCCTGCTTCTCGATGGTCAGCCATTTCGCTTCCAGCGCTGCCCGGTCAGGCGATTGCGCGACCAGCGGTTCGACCTGAGCGATGTAGCTGTCGAACAGCGCGAGCGAGGACTGTAGGTAGGTCGCGATCGCGCCGACATCGTTGGCACCGGCAGGGGCGGGGATCTGGCGGTACTTGGCATCGATGGCCGAGCACGCCGTGTTGATCTTCGCGTTCACTTCAGCCCTGCTCAGGCCGGCCGTCGCCGAGACCGTCAGCGACGGCTTGGCCGGCGTCGCGACCTTGTCGGACTTGCTTGACCCGCAAGCCGAAATCCCGATTCCGGTGGCGAGAAGCAGGCAGCCGGTAAGGATTCGAGCGGGTACTGGGTGAGTCACGTGAAGGATCCTGTTCAGTAGGTTGATCGAGCCCCTGGGCACCTTATCGACCCAGCTGCCGGACACCTGACGGGACCGGCCGGCTGCGTCCGAAGCGTTATCCGACGACAGCGCTTCGGTGCCCGCTCATGAACCTGCCAACCTCGCCAGGTCGCCGTCGACCAGCCAGCGAGCGGTCGTCCACTGGCCACCGGCGTCCGGGGTCCGCAGGTAATCCAGCCGGAGCTGTCCCGGCCGGGCCGCGATGAACTGGCCGAACACCGTCTCGAAGCTGTCCTCGCCGATCGGAATCCGAACCAGCAAAGCCTGCGGGTCGCTGCTCGGCAGGCATTGCCGCAAGAGCGGCAACCAGCCCGACCACGCCTGCTCAGTAGGAGTCTGGTCAGTCGACGCCTGCGCAGTGGACGCTTGTGCAGTGGACGCCTGCGCAGCGGAGGTTTCCGCAGCGGAGGTTTCCGCGAGCAGCGCCGGACCCGGCGGCACCTCGGCGAAGCCAGCCTCGGGTAGTTCAGCCAGTCCGCGCGGGGTGAAGGCATGGCAACCGGCCGGTAGCTCGACGCGGTCCAGCGTGGTCCCGTCGTAGCTCCACCAGATCAGCTCGGTACCGGTCGCCAGCACCAGGTTGAAGCTGGCCATGCCGGCCAGTTCGACCGCGGCCGGCCAATCGCCGAGCCGGTCCAGCGCGAGCAGCGGTAGCGCCCCGCGGCTCGGCGCGCCGGCTGCGGCCTGCCGCCGCTCAGGCCGGTTCAGCACCACTGCGGTCGCCCCGGATCGGACGTCGGTCGCGCACCAGGTACCGCCACCGAGCCGATCCCGGCCGCCGACCAGCCGTGGCTGCGCCGGCCACCACGCCGAGGGCAGGTCGAAGCTGCGGCTGGCGAACTCGTCGCGCAACGCCAGCATCCGCACCGGCACGGTCGAGCCGGGGGACCAGTCACAGACCAGCGTGCACATGCCGAGCACCCTAGCGGTGCGGGTCCGATCAGGTGCCAGTCCGATCAGGTGCCAGTCCGATCAGGTGCGGCTCAGTTCGCGGCCACCGGGGTCAGGCTCAGCAGCTCGCGCTCCTTGGCCTGGCCCGGCGTCCCGGTCACCAGGCTGTAGACGGACTCGTCTTCGGTGAACAGCCAGTGGCGCTCGGCGAAGGCCGCCAGGATCTCGTCCACTCGTGCTTGCTCCAGATCCAGATCCTTGGCCAGCTTGGCCACCTGCACCGGTGAGGTGAGCCGGTTGAGCATCCGCAGCTCGTCCGGGTCGACCAGCGTCCAGCGCCGGTCACCGAATCTGGTGTCCGACACGCCCCAGTCACCGTCGGAATCGGTGTACATGGCCAGCTCCGGCGGCGTCCCGCTCTCCCAGGCCGCCCGCCATTGCGCGGTAAGCCGCTGCAGCTCGCCGAGCCATTCCACCGAATGCACCTGGTAGGGCGACAGGTTGGTGTCGACGAAGTGGTAGGCAAGGTCCTTCAGCGCCGACTTCGGGATTCCGGCATACACCAGCTCGTAGAAGTCCATCGGCTGCAGGTCGAGGCCGAATTCCGCGCTCCTGGTGTAGTACGGGCTGTACCGGTCGAACCGCACCAGGAACGAGCCTTCCGGCGGCGGCAGGTGGGTCAACGTCGGCAGCTCGCGGGCGTATTTCTCATACGTGCTGACCTCCTCACCGGGAAAGCCCAGCAGCAGGTTCCACAGTGGATTGATGCCGTGCTTGAGGCAACTGCGCAGGAACTGCAGGTTGAGAAAGGACGTGGTGCCCTTGGCCATGAGCTTCAGGGTCGAGGTGGACAGCGCCTCGATACCCGGCTGCACCTCGCGCACACCGACCTCGGCCAGCACCTTCATGTCGTGGTCAGAAACCGGCACCTTGATCTCGTAGAAGATCAGCGCATCCTTCGGCGGCTTGAGCTTGGAGAACACGTCGCGGACGTAATTGCGCGGCAGGATGTTGTCGGTGCCGTGGAAGTTGCGGCACCACGGGTGGAACTCGAACAGCCACTCGAGCTGCTCGACGGCGAGTTCGGCCTTCATCGACCGGTATGCCATGTCCAGGCCGTTGAGCCCGCAGAAGGTGCAGTGTGAACGCTCGCCCCACCAGCAGCCGCGCGAGGTTTCGAAGTACAGGATCGGCTCGACGTCACCGCCGAGGGCGCGCAGGTCCTCGCGGCACTGGCTGAACTTGTCGACAAAGCTGTGGTATTCCGGCTTGACGTAGTCATCGATGTTGCGTTCCCGGCCGACGCCACGGCGGAACTTCGGGATGTCGATGTTGCGCTTGGACAGCACGCCGGGGATGTTGTCGGCGAGTTCCGGCTTGCCGTCCAGCAGGGCCTGGACGAACTCCGGAAAGGTGTGCAGGCCAGGGCCGGAGAAGATGTAGTCCAGGCAATCGATGTGTTCGGCCAGCACGGTGCCCATCGGGGCCTCGCAGTTGCAACCACCCATCGCGGTGATCACCTCGGGGCTGCGACTCTTGATCAGCCGGGCCATCGCGATACTCGGCAGGTTCTGCGAGAACATCGAGGTGAAACCGACCAGGTCGGCCTCGGTCAGCCGGTATTCGGTCAGGATTCGCTCGCAGAAGTCGTCCAGCCGATCACGCACCGACAGCAACTGCGCCCGGAAACTGGCATGCGATTCATCGCCGAAGTACCGCCGGAAGTACTCATCGGCATTGTCCGGCGCGTCCGGGAAGGCGATCCGGCGGAACAGCCACTCGCCGACCCCGGTGGTGCCGTGCCCGACGTTGTTGACGAACTCCTGGTATTCGGCTGGTCCGAAGAGAAGGGCGAAGTCAACGTTGACGTAACACACCTCGACCTCGATGGAGTCGCCGAAGGTCGACTTCAGGTGCGAAGCCAGCTGACTGAGCGCGACCGACGGTCGGTGCCAGTCCGCGAACGGCATGTTGACGAGTACGATCCGCATCCCTCTTCCCTTCGTCATTGACCAGCGCCGGAGCGCTCGCACCAATGAGCTTGCTGGCGCTGTAGGCCGGTGGATTGCTTGCTGCTGCAGGTAATTGACCGTCGTGGACAACGGCCATCGCTTGGCCGGCAACGTGCCGCCGTACCGTGGTTTCTAGCTTGCACGTCCGCCCCAGTCGATCCAAGCGGTACGCGCCTTTCGTCGTGTTGTGTCCCGTTGACCGGACACTTGCCGCCTGCCCCGGCCGGAGCTTGACGGCCACCGGAGCGGCATCCGAATATCGTCCAGGTAGTACTGCGGGGCGGGACTGCTGGACGACCGCTGCCCAGTACTACAAACCCTGATCGGGTGCAATCAAACAAGACCGGGGCAACCAGCGCGCCCCGATATCACCACGCCACCTGTTGCTTGCCGCCTACCAACCGCTGCCGTTGATGAGGAGTAGATGCGAGGATGATCCCGCTTTCCAACGCACAACGAAGGCTGTGGTTCATCCAGCAGTTCGAGGGACCGTCAGCGACTTACAACGTGCCCTTGCTGGTGCGGCTGACCGGTCAGCTGGACCGGCCCGCGCTGACCGCGGCGATCCGGGATGTGATCGAGCGCCACGAGGTGTTGCGGACCGTCATCACGAACACCGCAGGCGTGCCGGCCCAGGTGGTGATCGCCTGCGCCGAGTTGGTGTTCGATGTTCCAGTCATCGACGTCACCCCGGAGACGGTCGCCGCCGCGCGCAGCGAGGCCAGCGGGTATTGCTTCGATCTTTCCAGTGAAATCCCGCTCCGGGCGACCTTGCTTCGGCTCGGCGAGCAACAGCACGAGCTCGTCCTCAACGTCCACCACATCGCCATCGACGGTGAATCGCTGGCGCCGCTGGCCCACGACCTTGAGCAGGCTTACACCGCGCGGGTGGCCGGCGCCGCACCGGCAGGTCCGACGCTGCCGGACCTGACCGTGCAGTACCGCGACTATGCCGAATGGCAGCGCGAGGTGCTGGGCGATCCAGCTGATGCCGACAGCGTCCTGGCCACCCAGTTGCGGTTCTGGTGCGATGAGCTGAGCGGCGCGCCGGACCAACTCGCGATCGCCGTTGACCATCCGCGCCCGCCGGTCCCGTCCGGCCGGGGCGGCATGGTCGAGTTCCCGATCCCCACCGAACTCGTCGAGGCTGCGACCAGGCTGGCCGGCGAGCACGCCGCCACCCCGTCGATGGTGCTGCAGGCGGCGCTGGCCGTCCTGCTGTTCGAACTCGGAGCAGGCGAGGACGTGCCGATCGGCTCGACCTATGCCGGCCGGGGGGACGAGGCGCTGACCGAGTTGGTGGGTTTCTTCGTCAATACCTGGGT
>JBDSAN010000435.1:0-7640 GCA_039922115.1 Jatrophihabitantaceae bacterium | reverse complement strand
GCCGGTCCTAGCCAGGCAGCCGAACTGCCTGGCTAGGACACCACCGGGTACAGCCAGTTGTGGGTGTCGGCTGCCCGGCCGAACTGCACGTCCAAGATGTGCTTGCGGATCGCCAGGGTGACCTCGCCCGGCTCGCCCGCACCGAGGGTGTGCGCGTAGCCGTTGCCCTTGAACCCCAGAATCGGGGTGATGATCGCGGCGGTGCCGGCGGCGAACATCTCGGTGATCGAGCCGTCGTCGCAACCGGCGCGCAGGTCGGCCAGCGCGACCGGCCGCTCGACCGGCTTCAGGCCGTGTTCGGCAGCCAGTTCCAGCACGCTGTCTCGGGTCACGCCCTCCAGGATGGTGCCGAGGCCGGGCGTGATCAGCTCACCGTCGGAGGTCACCAGGAACAGGTTCATGGTTCCGGATTCCTCCAGGTAGCGATCGTCGTCGCTGCTGAGGTAGAGCACCTGCTCGCAGTCGTGCTGCTGGGCCTCGACCTGGGCCGCCAGGCTGCCGGCGTAGTTGCCACCGCACTTGGCCTCGCCGGTGCCGCCCTTGGCTGCCCGGGAGTAGTTCTCGCTCACCCACAGCGTCACGCCGCTGACACCGGACTTGAAGTACGCGGCAGCCGGCGAAGCGATCACGCCGTAGCTGACCTCGGCCGCCGCCCGCACTCCGAGGAATGCCTCCGAACCGAACATGTACGGGCGCAGGTACAGGCTGCGCTCGCCACCGTCGTAGGCCGGCACCCAGTCCTGGTCGGCCCGGACGAGCTCGCTGATGCTGTCGATGAACATCCCGTCGTCCAGCACCGGCAGGGCCAGCCGGCGCGCGGAGTTGGCGAACCGGCGGGCGTTGCGGTCGGGCCGGAACAGCCAGATGCTGCCGTTCTCGTGCCTGGTCGCCTTCAATCCCTCGAAGATCTCCTGCGCGTAATGCAACACAGCGGCACCCGGATGCATCGAGTACGGCTTGAGCTCGCTGACCGCCAGGTCGTGCCAGCCCCGGTCCGGGGTCCAGGTCGCCGAGGCCATGTGATCGGTGAAGAAGCGGCCGAAGCCAGGGTCAAGCATTACCTCGGCCCGCTGCTGCTCAGTCGCCGGATGCGCCGATCGGGTAACTGCAAATTTCGTCATGACTGCCTCTTTCACCGGTTACCTATGATTCTGCCGACGCTGAACCGACCGCACAATTCTTGCCAGTGCTTGCCCTGCCAAGCTGATCCACCGCTATCACCACGGTATCGGCCGACGCCAACCGGTCAGCCTGCTGGGCCTGCTGCTGGTCGGTTAACCGGTCAGGTTGAGGGCCCGACCTCGCCCCGTGACGCCCAACCATATGAAAGCGTGCGACTGACGCATTTGCTATACCAACGCCCGATTCTGGGTGCTAATTTTGCGCCACTGGCCTTGCCCCCAAAAGGCCCCCAGCTCAAGGAGGAGCCGATGGGCTCACGACTGACCCTTGGCCTCGCTACCGCGGCCGCGCTCGCCTGCGCCGCGCTGCCGATGACAAGCACGTCCGCTGCGCCGGCACCGGCCGCAGGCACCCAGTCCGCAACCGTTGACGGACACACCTACCAGGTACAGCCGCATGGCCGCTCGGGGATCAAGCCGGCGCATCCGCAGTCGGCCCCGGCCGCGGCGAAGGTGAGCGCCAACACCCTTACTGTCCGGTCCAACAAGACCCAGGGCGTCGTCTCGCCCAACCCGAAGGTGTACCTGGTGTTCTGGGGATCGCAGTGGTCCAGCGACCCGTCCGCTGCCGCACCGGCGCTGCAGAGCTTCTTCAGCGGCCTGTACGGCACCGCCGACAACTGGGGCACGATCATGTCGCAGTACTGCGAGGGCGTTGCTTCGGGCACCTCGAACTGCGGCACCAGCGGCACCCACGTCACCCACCCCACCGCCTCGATACTCGGCGGGGCCTGGTTCGACAACAGCACCGCGGCGCCGTCCAACGCCACCGCTGCCCAGATCGCGGCTGAAGCGGTCCGCGCCGCCGGCCACTTCGGCAACACCACCCAGGCGCCAAACCTCAACGCCCAGTACGTCATTGCCTCAGCCACCGGCACTCACCCCGACGGCTTCCCGAGCAGCGGCTTCTGCGCCTGGCACGACTACACCACCTCGGTTGACGGCAACCTCGCCTACACCAACCTGCCCTACGTCCCCGACCTCGGCGTCGGCGCCTGCACCACGCTGACGAGCGCGACCGCGCTGGACGGGCTGTTCTCCACCGAGACCCACGAGTACGCCGAAACGGTGACCGACTTCTGGCCGAGCATCGGCTGGAATGGCCGCAACGGTGAGATCGGCGATGAATGCCAGAACCTCGATCGCCGGATCGCGCTGTCCACCGGCACCTTCGACGTTCAAGGCCTCTGGTCGAATTCGGCCAACGCCTGCAAGACGACCGGCTGAGCTGGGCGGATCGAGCTGGGCGGATCAAGCTGGGCGGATCGAGCTGGGCGGATCGAGCTGGGCGGTCGGTTAAGGCGCCGGCAGCAGGGCAGCGTCGGGATATTGCACTGAGTCCTTCAGCACCTGGCTATAGCTGGCGACAAGGTCGGTAATCGCGGCCAGCTCGAATTCCGCCCGGCTGAACTGGACGGTGCCCACCAGCTCGTCCGGCCCGACCAGGCCGAGAATCCATAGCATCCCGTTCGGCAGGTCCGGGCAGTCGCCATCGGCCAGCAGCCTCGAGTGCACTTCGGCATATGCCAGATCGCCGACCACCAACTCGTTGCTGCTGGCCGGTGCCGGTCCCTGCACCATCTCGAAGGCGACCAGGGTCCGCCCGTTCCCGGCACCGGCGCTGAACAGCCCGGGCGTTGCCTGCTCGATGAGTTCGAACGGGATGTCGTGCGAATACGCCGCCAGGCAACTGGCTCGGGTGCGGACGAGCACATCCCGAAAGGTTCGGCAGCCGGCGAGGTCGGTACGTACCGGCAACAGGTTCAGGAAAGGGCCGATCGTCTGGTGGAACCGGCTGTCGTTGCGGCCGGTGGTGAACGGCGGCACGGTCAGGTCGCTCTCACCCGTTATCCGGTGCGCGAGCAGGTAAAACGCCGATAGCAGCACCATGAACGGCGAGCTGCGGGCCTCGCGGGCCAGCCGGCTGATCGCTGCCACCAGCTCGCCGGTCACCGCGAAATTCTGCATCGCGTAACCGGTCCGGCCCGGTGCCGAACCTGGGCGTACCGGCAGCTGAAACGGCCGCGCGCCAGCCAACGTTGCCTGCCAGAAGTCCTGCGACAGCCGCAGCCGATCGAGGTCGACCTCGATCCGCTGGGCCCGGCAGTACTCGCGGTACTGGTGGATCGGCGGCCGGTCGACCTGAAATCCGCGCCGGCGCGCGTAGCAGGCAGCCAGCTCGGCGATCAGCACCTGCATCGACCAGGCATCGCAGGCGATGTGATGCATGGTCAGGATCAGCACCGCCTCGCGCTCATCGAACCGTCCGAGCACGGCGCGCAGTAGCGGCAGATCAGCGACGTTGAACGGCTCGGCCTGGCAATCGGCCATCAGCCGTTCACAATGCAATTGCCTGCTTTCACCAGGTGATTCCACCAGCTGCTGCACCTTGAGCCGGACGCTGGTCGGCGGGTGCACGAGCTGGTAGCGCGGCACCGCGGTGCGCGCGATCGAGGTACGCAGGATCTCGTGCCGGGACACCACATCGTCCAGCGCAGCTTGCAAGGTGGCGACGTCCACCGGTCCGGTGAGCCACCAGCGACCGACCAGGGTGTGCCGGTCGCCGAACGCGCCACGGTGATCACCCTCGTCCAGCATGCAGAAGAATTCCTGATTGTAGGAAAGGCAATACTCCTTCACGGCCGCCGTGACAGCACCGGATCCGGCCTCACCTGCGCCGGCCGCGTTACCCGAGTCGCGCTCGAGTCCGTCCTGGTCGAATAGCGGCATCGCGGACTCGCTTTCGCTGGCAGCTGGGTCGATGCTCAGCCGCTACGACGGGTATTTCCAATGCTCCGTGGGTCAGATTGCCGACGACACTTCGAGCGTGCGCACTCAGGCCGCTGAAAAAATCGGTAAATGGTTAAAGGCTGGCCGGCCACTCAGTTACCGGCGGGACGCCATGAAACACGGCATGTATCGAGAGAATGTCGAGTGATCGGCGTCCATAACCTGATGGAAAGCACAGGAATTATCCAGGCTGCGCTACGCACCTCGCCGGAGCGCGAACAGCTAAGGCGGCCACCATGACGACCCAACCCGTTGCGCCGGCAGCACCCCAGGTTTCGATCACCGAGCGGCTGGCCGGCCAACCAGCTGAGCGCCAGCTGGTCCACCTGGACGACGAGTTGCGGCCCCGGCGGCTCACCCTCGGCGAGCTTCGGGCGCGCGCTGACATCGTGGCAAGGGCGCTGCGGCACCGCTACGGGATCGGCCCCGGTGACCGGGTTTGCCTGCACGCTCGCACCTCCCTCGACGCGATCACGGCGATCTTCGGAATCTGGCGAGCCGGTGCCGCGGTAACCGTGCTACCGGCAGCGCGACGCAACGATCCGACTGACCTGCAGGCGGCGCTGAACCGCCGCGTCCTCGCCGCCCAGGCAGCGCTGGTCATCACCGACGCGCTGACCGCAGCCGGATTGGCACAATTGCCGGTTCCGGTCGCTGATTTCGCCTCGATCAGCTCCGACCGGCCCGCTCGGCTGCCGCCCCCGCCGGGCCCTGAGCAGGTCGCGCTGCTGCAGTTCACCTCGGGCACCACGGCGCTGCCCCGGGCCGTCGCCGTCCGGCATGGCCAGCTGATTGCCAACACGCACGCTTCCTTCAGCTCGGCTGAATTGGCGCCGGACGCACGGTTCGTGCTGTGGCTGCCGCTCTACCACGACATGGGCATCATCACCCTCGCCGGCGCGATCGCGCACGGCTACGGCGCGCATGTGATGGATACCCAGACCTTCAGCCTGCGGCCGGCGGCCTGGATGGAGGCGATCGGTACCTATCAGGCAGCCGCCACCGCCGCGCCGAACTTCGCCTACGGCCTGGCCGGCTACTTGCTCTCGACCGGGCACAGCCGACCGGACCTGTCCTCGCTGCGGGTCGCCTGGAACGGCGCCGAGTCGATCGACCCGGTAGCGCTGGGATCGTTCACCGACACTGCTGCGGCGTTCGGCATGCCGCGTACCTCGATCTGCCCGTCCTACGGGCTGGCCGAGGCGACCCTGTCGGTCACCCTCGGTCGCAACGACGAGCATTACCGGACGCTGACCGTGGACCGCGCCGCGCTTGAGCAAGGCACCGTTCGCGAGGTGCCGTCCGGACGTGCGTTGGTGGACTGCGGTACGCCGATTCAGGACACCACCGTCACCATCACCGACGTCGACGGAACGCCTGTGCCCGACGGTGAGGTCGGCTCCATCCGGGTGCAGGGGCCATGCGTGGTCGACCGGTACTGGACGCCCGCCGGCAGCCCGGCGCAGGCCAGCATCACCGACGACTACCAGCGGCTGGTCACCGGGGACCTCGGCTTCAGCCTGGACGGCAGGCTCTACGTCTGCGGACGGCAGAAGGACATGATCATCGTGGGCGGGCGCAACCTCTACCCCGAGGACTTCGAATTCACCGCCGAGCGGGTTCGCGGCGTGCGGCCAGGTGCGGTGATGGCCTTCTCGATACCGGGCAGCGAGCACATGGTGGTGGTCGCCGAGACCACCCTGCGCGACGCGGCGGCGCGGGATCTGGTCCGCGCCGTCCGCGACGCCGTCACCGCAGAGCTGGCCTACACCCCGCACGATGTCGTGCTGGTAGCGCCGGGGACGCTGCCCAAGACGACCTCAGGCAAGCGGCAGCGGCAGCTGTGCCGGCAGCAGTACAGCAACGATGCCCTGGCCGTGCGGGCAAGCGCGCTCAGCTCCCGATAACCGGCGCTCAGCTGACGTTGACTGAGGTGTCATCGAGGACGAATGAGGTTTGTTTGGTGGAGTCTTCGATGCCGGTGAACTTCAGGGTGATGGTTTGCCCGGCGTAGCTGGCGAGGTTGAACGAGTGCAGGCTGTAGCCGGTGTTGGCGTTGAGGTTGGAGTAGGTGTAGAGGTTGCCGAGGACCGCACCTGAGCTGCTGAGCGCCTGCAGTTGGAGCGTGTCGTACTTGGTGGTGGTGCTGGTTTCGGCGGTGTCGATTTGCATGTAGAAGTTGAATTTGTAGTTGGTGCAACCGGTCGGCAGGATGACCGACTGCGCCAAGGTGTCGGTGTGGGTGGTGCCGTAACCGTCCAGCCAGGCGTCCCAGGTGCCGGTGCGCGGTGGCTCGGTCGCGCTGTTCTTCACCACACCCGTGCTGGCCGTCCAGGGCGAGGCCGTCCCGGTCTCGAAGCCAGGGTTGCCCAGTAGCTGGCCGGCGCAACTGCTAACCGGTTGCACGCTGGCTTCGTTGCTCAACGCACCCTCGCCGATCGAGTTCACCGCAGTTACCTTGTAGTAATAGGTCTGACCGTTCGTCAGGCCGGTGTCGGTGCAGGACAGCACCGGGCCCAGGCCGTTGCAGCCACCTGAGATCAGCAGCGTCTCGGTGCCCGGAGAGGTTCCCCGGTAGACCCGGTAGCCGGTGATGGCCACGCCGCCGTTGCTTGCCGGTGCCGTCCAGGACAGCGCGGCCTGGGTGTTGCCGGCCGAGGCGGTCAGCCCGGTCGGCGGGCCGGGCGGCGTTCCGGCGATCGGCGAGTCGGTGATGGTGAGGCTGGAACTCGCGGACTTCTTGGTGGGCGTCGAGCTGTCGGTGACGGTCAACGTCGCGGTGCAGGTACAGGTGGCGGTGTAGCTGTGGCTCGGGTTTTGAGCTGTGCTGACAGCGGATCCGTCGCCGAAGTTCCAGCTGTAGGTGTAGGGCGGGGTGCCGCCGGTACCGGTGCCGGTGAAGGCCACGTTGAGCGGGGTCTGGCCCGAAGTCGGGTTGGCGGTGGCGGTCGCGGTGAGCGGATTGCCGACCGCGCTGACGGTGACGGTGGTGCTGGAGGTCGCGGTCTTGACCGGCGATGAGCTGTCGGTGACGGTCAACGTCGCGGTGCAGGTACAGGCCGCGTTGTAGGTGTGGCTGGGGTTTTGGGTTGCGCTGACAGCAGATCCGTCGCCGAAGTTCCAGCTGTAGGAGTACGGGGCGGTGCCGCCGGTGGCCGAGCCGGTGAAGGACACGCTCAGCGGCGCGTTACCGGTGGTCGGGGTTGCCGCGGCGGTCGCGGTCAGCGGGGTGGAACCCTGGATCCAGAAGTCTTCCAGCGGATCGCCGAGCGCGGCCTGGTCGGCGGCGGCCATCGGGTAGGTCCCCAGGCCGAGGTTGTTGTTCGGGTCGATGATCCCCGGGTGGACGTTCTCCATCGTCCTTTCCATCGCGGCCAAAACGTTGTTGGTGGTGTAGGCGACGTGGGTGAGGTAGTGCTGCTTCAGGTAGGTCGGCGAGGCGATGATCACCAGCGGGACGCGGTAGGTGTTGCTGACGTGGTCCGGGCCGTTGTTGCCGTTCTGGGTGTCGTCCTCGGTCACCACGATCAGGGTGTTGTCCTTGTAGGCGGCGTTGTTCATGATCGAGTCGACGATCTGCTTGGTGACCGAATCGTTCTTCGGAATGTCCTGGTAGGTGCCCGGGTGGTCGTTGAACAGCTCGACGTAGGAGTAGGCGGGCAGGCCGTT
>JBDSAN010000434.1:0-2623 GCA_039922115.1 Jatrophihabitantaceae bacterium | reverse complement strand
GATGTCGCTCGACTCAGCTGGAATCTCCTGGCCGGTTGAGGCGAGATCCCGCAACACCAGCTCTAGCGCGGCGGACAGCGGGTTCACGAATTCCCCCTCAGATCTTAGGACTTAATCCTACATGAATAAGTTGGATAGTCGTTGACTCGGACGGTGTATGAGCCTATCGTCCAAGATCCAATCTTGTAACTCCCGAAGGGATGTTTCTCAATGAGACGTGCAATGGCCATTCTGGCTGCCCTTTTGTTGTGGACCATAAGTGCGGGTTCAGCGTCGGCGACATCGGTCTTCCCGCCATCTGGGTCACATGGCATTACCCCGCAGGCGCCGTATTGGGGATTTAGCGACGGCAACGGGCATGGGTCCGCCCAAGTGAACTATGCTCGGTCGCCGTACATCATCAACATGGGATACCAGCTGTCACCGTCCAACATCGCAATTTGCACCGGCAACCTCAACGAAACGCTGGATCTGTACCAAACGGGCAGGAAAGTGCTGCATGACAATCATGTTAACGCAGGCTGCAGTTACTTCGCGCATCCGAGCTATGCCCAAGGCGGGCTTTACAGCTATCAGATGCAGATGCACTTCGTCTTCCGGGTTAGCGTCGGCGGACGCACCGGTACGGCAACTGTTGACGCGATCGTCAATTTCCAAGTGACGCTCGTGTGAGCCCGCTGAACGGCAGACTATGTGCCGGCATCGTCCTCACCGCGTTGGCGACATCCGGTTTCCTCACCGCCTGTGGTGGCACCGAGCCGCAGCCGATGCCCGCGCAGCCGGCGCCTTCCCAAGCTGCACCGACCCAAGCTGATGGCTTACAGATAGCCTCAATGACAATTGACCTGCCGGGGGGAGGCAGAGATCGTGCGTATTCATCTGACATGAAGATCGTCCTCGATCCCTAGCCCAGGGCTTTCATGAGGTCGGCGCGTTGAGCAGCTAAAAAGTGCTCCAAGCCAATATCGGGTTGTACCCGCGTTTCCAGACCGACACGACAAGGACCAGGATCGTGTCCCAGGCTGGTGCGATGGTCGAGACCGTTCGCGCCGCGGAGCGGCCGAGGTCTCGGTCTTTGAGTCGGTAGCTGTCGCCCTCGAGGGAGATGACTTCGGCGTGGTGGACGAGGCGGTCGATCATGGCGGCGGCGACGGTGTCATCGCCGAAGACTTCGCCCAGCGGCCGAAGGGTTTGTTGGCTCTTCCGAAACGAGGGTGTAGCTGACGGCGCGTCGGTGCTGGGGTGAGGGTCGAGGTCTTCCCAAGATGAAGGTTCCTACACCGCTCATCAGGAAGACCTCGACGTGTTTGACGCTACCTTCGTGCGCCCTGATCTTGGCGCGTTCTGCCGGCTTGACGAGCTCGGGTTGGAGGTGATCGGCCAACGACTGGAATCGGATGCCGCGGTGCTGGCCTGTCGGGTCGCGGCGGGCGAGTTCGACGGGTGGTGCCGGCGCTGCGGATCAGAGGGAGCACCGCGCGACAGCGTGACGCGGCGGCTGGCGCACGAACCGTTCGGGTGGCGCCCGACGACGCTGCTGGTCACGATCCGCCGCTACCGGTGCACCAGTTGCCGACATGTGTGGCGCCAGGACACCAGCCGGGCGGCCGAACCGCGAGCGAGGTTGTCGCGCCGCGCGCTGCGGTGGGCGTTGGAGGCGATCGTGTGCCAGCACCTCACGATCGCCCGTGTCGCCGAGGCCCTTGCGGTGGCCTGGGACACCGCCAACGACGCGGTGCTGGGCGAGGGTAAGCGGGTGCTGATCAGTGACCCGCACCGTCTCGACGGTGTGGCCGTGGTCGGCGTGGACGAGCACTGCTGGCGGCACACGCGCCGCGGCGACAAGTTCGTCACGGTGATCATCGACCTCACGCCGGTGCGTGACGGGGTCGGGCCGGCCCGCCTGCTGGATATGGTCGAGGGCCGCTCGAAACAGGTGTTCACCACCTGGCTCGAGGCCCAGACACCCCAATTCCGTAACGGGATCGAGGTCGTGGCGATGGACGGGTTCACCGGCTTCAAGACCGCTGCGGCCGAGACTGTCCCGGACGCGGTCGCGGTGATGGATCCGTTTCATGCTGTCGCGTTGACCGGCGACGCGCTGGACCGCTGCCGCCAGCGTGTTCAGCAAGACACCTGCGGGCACCGCGGGCGCACCGGCGACCCACTCTACGGCATCCGCCGGGTGCTGCGCACCGGCGCCGAGCTGCTCACCGACAAGCAGCGGGCACGCCTGGAAAGCGTGTTCGCTGACGAGCGGCACGTCCAGGTGCAAGCCACCTGGGGCATCTACCAACGCATCATCGCCGCCTACCGCA
Organism: Jatrophihabitantaceae bacterium; assembly: GCA_039922115.1. Classification (GTDB taxonomy): domain Bacteria; phylum Actinomycetota; class Actinomycetes; order Mycobacteriales; family Jatrophihabitantaceae; genus Jatrophihabitans_A. The sequence goes on along the minus strand of JBDSAN010000434.1, from coordinate 305 downwards.
ACCCCGACCGCGCCGCCGCGAAGACCCAGCTGCGCACAGCGATCGACTCGATCAGCACCGGCGTGCCGAAGGACCTGACTGAGCTGATCACCCTCGGCCGAACCCTCAAACGCCGCGCAGTCGACGTACTCGCCTACTTCGACCGGCCCCACACCAGCAACGGCCCGACCGAGGCCATCAACGGCCGCCTGGAACACCTGCGCGGCTCCGCGCTCGGCTTCCGCAACCTCACCAACTACATCGCACGATCACTACTCGAAGCCGGCGGCTTCAGACCACGACTACACCCTCATTTCGGATGAGCC
>JBDSAN010000433.1:0-10507 GCA_039922115.1 Jatrophihabitantaceae bacterium | reverse complement strand
GGGCTCCTCGACGTGCAGCAGCGGCAAGCCGGCGACCGGCTGGATGTGCAGCCGCGGGCCGGCGACCTCGATCAGGCCGGGCGAGACCACCAGTTCGGTGGCGCTGCCTTCCAGCTGCCAGGAGATCCAGCGCAGCTTCTCCGGACCGATCCGGCCGGAGGACACCACCGCGACGGTGTCGGCGCCGCTGTACTTGACCGCGCTGACCACCGAGTCGACGTCACCGAGCAGCGGCACGTCGACGCTGCCCAGCGTCTCGACGGTGTGGGTGTCTGCAACAACCTCGGACGGGACGCACGCCCCGACCACTCGCATCCCGGCGTGCCGATCACGCAGCAGCACCGCGGTGAAACCCTTGATCGCGTCGGCATCGCCGACGATCAGCACCGACTTCATCGCCCGGCCGGCAGCGCGCTGAGCGTGCAGCCACTTGCGGGCCGCGTAGCGACCCAGCACGTCGAAGCACAGCGCCAGCGGCAGCGCGACCAGCACGAAGCCACGGGCCAGGTCGGCGTGCGTCACGAACGAGGCGAAGGCCACCAGCGCGGTCAGGTGCAGGAAGGCATGGAAGATCCGCTGGAACTCAGCGGCACCGACCCCGACGAAGCGCGCCTCGTAGCCGTGGTTGAGCGCGACCACCCCAATCCAGGTCAGCGGTAGCAGGCCGAGCAGGACGCCGTCGAAGCGGCTGCCCGCCTCGGCCGGGCCGAAGCGGACCAGGTAGGAGATGATCAGCGCTGCGCCAGCCGCGATCAGGTCGATGCCCACCAGCCCACGGCGATAGCGCCGCAACCAGGTCGAGCGCCGGTTGGCCGCGTCGGCGGGCGGAGCGGTAACTGCCGCCCGGCGCGGAATCGTACGCAGGCCAGCACTACCAGCGACTGCGGTAGATGTGAATTGCGCACCACTTGCGGTGTTTCTTGGCCGTCCAGCGGTAGCGGTGGTGTCAGCCTGTGCATCCACGACCGGAGCCACGCTGACACCCCCTCTCGCGTCGGGCAGATCTGTGCCCGTGCCGACGACAACATCGAGGCCACCAGTCAACATCAATTCCCCCGTTTGGGCTATTTGACCGCACATGCTCCGGCCATACCCCGTAATTGCCGCTCAAAGTTTCTTCCCGAACCAGCTCAGTCGAATGACGTCCCCGATGACTGCGTGTCCATACGCCAGGTAATCAACCGCTGTGCTTCGTCGTCCCCCGGAGCGACTCTGCGACCCCACGTTTATAGCCGGTGAGGTGCGTGTTTGGGAAGCGCTAAGTTCCTTTGTTTTTCAGGTATCTTTCGGACCGCCACAGCCTGTGCGTCACTTCGTGTCCAGGCGATGCCTCTGAGTGATCAAAACCGGTCCGCTCACCCCCATATGCCCCGCTGCGCCGGCCACGATCGAGTAGGCAAGGATTGAGAGGTGATAGTGCGCACATCTTCCGGCGACCCGCTCGATCCACCCGGCAATGCCGGCGAAGAACTCACCCTCGGTGACGACGACACCGCCCTGCGCCGTGACGTGCGACGGGTCGGCGAGCTGCTCGGCGACTCGCTGGTTCGCCAGCACGGTCAATCGCTGCTCGATCTCGTTGAGCAAGTACGAGGCTTGACCAAGCTGAGCAAGGACGCCGCCCGGATGGAGGACCGGCACGCCGCTCGGGACGAGGTTCGGGCCCTGCTCGCACAGCTTCCCACCGACTTGGCGGCCGCCCTGGTGCGCGCCTTCTCTGCCTACTTTCACCTTGCCAACGTTGCCGAACAGGTGCACCGGGTGCGTAGCCTGCGTGAGCGGCCAGCCGACGAGGGGTGGCTGGCAAGCTCGGTGGCCGCGGTGGCCGAGCACGCCGGTCCGGACGGGCTGAGCCGGGCCGTGCAGGCGCTCGCGGTCCGTCCGGTTTTCACCGCTCACCCCACCGAAGCCAGCCGCCGGTCAATCCTGTCCAAGCTGCGCCGGCTGGCCGACGTGCTGGCCAGTCCCACCGAGATCGGCACCGCGGCCCGCAGCCGGCAGGACCGCAACCTGGCCGAGATCATCGACCTGATCTGGCAGACCGATGAGCTGCGCCGGCACCGGCCGACCCCGGTCGATGAAGCCAGGAATGCCGTCTACTACCTGCAGGAACTGATCGACGAAACGCTGCCCGAATTCACCGTGGACCTGGCCGCCGAGCTGGGTAGGCACGGTGCGGTGCTGGCCAGCGAGGCCCGTCCGCTCAGTTTTGGTTCCTGGATCGGCGGCGACCGGGACGGCAACCCTAACGTGACCGCGCAGGTGACCCGCGAGGTGCTCTGGCTGCAGCATCAGGTTGCGGCCCGATCTGCGCTGCAGAACATCGACGCGCTGATCGCGGAGCTGTCGTCCTCCAGCACGATCGTGGGGGTCAGCCCCGAGCTGGCGAGTTCGATCGAGGCCGACCTGGCCAATCTGCCCGAGCTCGATCCACGGTTGCGCACCGTGAACGAGACCGAGCCCTACCGGCTCAAGCTGTCCTGCATCCGGCAGAAGATCGTCAACACCCGCGACCGGATCTCCCGGGACGCGCCGCACGACCCGCGCCGGGACTACCTCGGCCGGGCCGAGTTGCTGGCCGAACTGGAGCTGCTCGGCCAATCGCTGCGTGACAACGCCGGCGGCCTGATCGCCGACGGGCTGCTGGCTCGCGTCCAACGCACCCTGTCGATCTTCGGATTGCACTTGGCAACGCTGGACATTCGCGAACACGCCGAGGCCCACCACCACGCGGTGGGCCAGCTGATCGACCGGCTCAAGGAGGAGCACTGGCTCTACGCCGACCTGCCGCGCGATTACCGGGCCAGGCTGCTGTCCAAGGAGCTGGCTTCCCGCCGACCGCTCGCGCAGACTCCACCGCCACTGGACGAGGCCGGCGCGAAGACCTTCGCCGTGTTCAGCGAGATCCGGCGGGCGCTGGACACCTACGGCGTCGACGTGATCGAGAGTTACGTGATCTCGATGACGATGGGCGCCGACGACGTGCTCGCCGCGGTGGTGCTGGCCCGCGAGGCAGGGCTGGTGGACGTGCACGCCAACGGTTCGGGCGGGCCGTCCCAGCCGGTGGCCCGGATCGGGTTCGTCCCGCTGCTGGAAACGGTGGACGAGCTGCGCCGCAGCGGCGAGGTGCTCGACGACCTGCTGTCGGATCCAACCTACCGGCTGATCGTGCGGCTGCGCGGCGATGTCCAGGAGGTCATGCTGGGCTACTCCGACTCGAACAAGGACGCCGGAATCACCACGTCCCAATGGGAAATCCACAAGACCCAGCGCACCCTGCGCGACGTCGCCGCCCGGCACGGCGTCCGGCTTCGGTTGTTCCACGGCCGCGGTGGCACGGTCGGTCGTGGTGGCGGCCCGACCTATGACTCGATCCTGGCCCAGCCATGGGGTGTGCTGGCCGGCGAGATCAAGTTCACCGAGCAGGGCGAGGTGATCAGCGACAAGTACGCGCTGCCCGAGCTGGCCCGGGAAAACCTTGAGCTGACCGTGGCCGCGGTGTTGCGCGCCTCGACGCTGCACCTGGCACCCCGGCAGCGGGCCGAGCAGCTGGCCACCTGGGACCACAGTATGGAGCTGATCAGCGACGCGGCCTTCGCCGCCTACCGTCGCTTCGTCGACGATCCGGGGCTGCCCGACTACTTCCTGGCCTCGACGCCGGTCGAGCAACTCGGCTCGCTCAATATCGGCTCCCGGCCGAGCCGGCGGCCGGATTCCGGCGGTGGGATCAGTGGATTGCGGGCCATTCCGTGGGTGTTCGGCTGGACCCAGTCCCGCCAGATCGTGCCTGGCTGGTTCGGCGTCGGATCGGGGCTGAAGGCAGCGCGCGAAGCCGGCATGGCCGATGCATTGGCTGAGATGCACGCCGAATGGCATTTCTTTCGCACGTTCATCTCCAACGTCGAGATGACGCTGTCCAAGACCGATCTCGAGATAGCCGCACATTACGTGTCCAGCCTGGTACCAGCCGAACTGCAGCGGCTGTTCGAACTGGTGCGCGCTGAGCACGAACTCACCGTGGACGAGGTGCTCCGAGTTACCGGCGAGGAATTCCTGCTAGACAATCAGCCTTTACTGCAAAGGACATTGAGCGTCCGGGACGCCTACCTCGACCCGATCTCCTACGCCCAGGTGGATCTGCTGTCCCGGGTCCGTCAGCGCGAGGCGACCGGGCCGAAGGCCGGCGCGGGCGAGGCTGTTGAGGACGACGAGCAGGCTGCGCTACGCCGGGCGCTGCTGCTGACTATGAACGGGGTGGCCGCAGGGCTGCGCAACACCGGCTGAGGCCCGCACTGGCCTGTCCGAATCCCGCCAGCCGACCCGTCCTGGACAGGGCAGACTGGGCCTATGCCGATCGATGCCGAGGCTGCCTACCGGGCGGTGCGTAGCCGAGATCCCCGCTTCGACGGGATGTTCTACACCGGCGTGCGCACCACTGGCATCTACTGCCGGCCGTCCTGCTCAGCCCGTACCCCGCACCGGCACAACGTGGACTTCTATCCGAGTTCGGCTGCCGCGCAGCGGGCCGGCTTTCGCGCCTGCAAGCTGTGCCGGCCCGATGCCACGCCCGGCTCGGCCGACTGGGACGTCCGCGCCGACCTCGCCGGTCGGGCGGTGCGGCTGATCGCCGACGGCGTCATCGACCGGGACGGGGTCGGCGGGCTGGCCCGCCAGCTCGGTTACTCCGAACGCCAGCTGACTCGCGCGCTGGTAGCCGAGATGGGCGCGCCACCGCTGGCATTGGCCCGGGCCCAGCGCGCGCAAACCGCTCGGATGTTGCTTGAGAACACCGAGCTGCCCGCGTCCGAGGTCGCCTTCGCGGCCGGGTTCGCGAGCATCCGCCAGTTCAACGACACTATCCGCGAAGTCTTCGCTTGCACCCCGACCCAGCTGCGCCGCCGACCGGCGAGCCGGCCGGCTGAGCCAGGCATCATCGAACTCCGGCTGGCCTATCGGCAGCCGATGGAGCTGACCCGGACGCTCGATTACCTCGCGCAGCGGGCGATCGACGGACTTGAGCGCTATCAGGACGGCACCTTCAGCCGGACCCTGCGGCTGCCGCACGGTGCCGGCCTGGTTCAGCTGGGCCCGGCCGACGGGCACGTCCGGGCCGGGCTCAGGCTGGCCGACCATCGAGACCTAGCAGCCGCAGTGGCACGGTTGCGCCGGTTGCTCGATCTGGACGCCGATCCGATCGCGGTGGACGAGGTGCTGGCCGGCCGGCCCGGACTGGCCGGCCTGGTGCGGGCTCGGCCAGGGCTGCGCTCGCCAGGAGCGGTGGACGGTTTCGAGATGGCGGTACGGGCAATCGTCGGCCAGCAGGTCTCGGTGGCCGGCGCCCGGACGGTGCTGGGCCGGATCGTGGCCGAGCACGGCGAGCCGGCCTTCGAGGCCGAGGCCGAGGCCGGCTGGCGGCTGTTCCCTGAGCCGGCGGTGATCGCCGCGCTCGATCCGACCAGCCTGCCGATGCCAACCGCGCGCGGCCGCTCGCTGGTCGCGGTGGCTGCCGCGATGGCCGGTGGCGAGCTGGTGCTGAGTGCCGGCTCTGACCGGGACCAGATTCGCCAGCAACTACTGCAGCTGCCCGGCATCGGTCCCTGGACGACCGACTACCTGCGGATGCGGGCAATTGGCGATCCGGACGTGTACCTGGCCAGCGATCTGGGGATCAAGCACGCGCTGGGTGCCCTCGGCCGCTCGCCGGCGGGACTGGAGCCGAACCTGGCCGCGCCGTGGCGCAGCTACCTGACCCATCACCTCTGGGCGAGCCTGCCCAACAAGCCGAAGTCACTGCAAACAAAGGACATCCGATGATGCACACGTTCGTTGATTCACCGATCAGTCCGATCCTGCTGACCGGGGACGGCCAGTGCTTGACCGGCCTGTACACCGCCGAGCACGCGCGCCGGCCGGCTGAGCTCGGACGGCGCGACGACGCCGGCTTCGAGCAGGCCCGTGCCCAGCTGGCGGAGTACTTCGCTGGTGACCGGGTCAGCTTCGAACTTGCCCTGGCGCCGGCAGGCACTGAGTTCCAGCAACGGGTTTGGCAGCGGCTGCTGGCAATTCCGGCTGGCAGCACCCGAAGCTACGGCCAGCTGGCGGTTGAGATCGGCAACCCGAAGGCGGTCCGTGCGGTGGGATTGGCCAATGGTCGCAACCCGATCTCGATCATCGTGCCGTGCCACCGGGTGGTCGGCAGCACCGGTGCGTTGACCGGCTACGCCGGCGGCCTGGCCGCCAAGCAGTGGCTGCTCGAGCACGAGCGACGGGTCAGCGCGAGCCTGGCAGCGCTGGCTGGCTGAGCACGGCCCGGCTCAGTGGCCGGGGCAGGTGACCCAGGTGGTGGTCACGTACGGGGAGGTATCGCCCCACCAGAACGCGCTGCCGCACGGGCCGTCGTGGGCATACTGACCGATCACCAGACCGTGCACGTTGCCGTAGTGGTAGCTGTCCATCAGGTACTGGGTGTTCGGGTCTGGGATTGCGGTAGCACCAGCTGGGCTGACCGGGGCCAGCGCCAACACGGAGGCGGTCAGGGTGGCGGCCAGCACGGATCGCGCGGTACGCGAGGCATGGTTCATTTTTGCTCCATTGCGGCTAGGTCGAGAAAAGTCTGATTCAAGACCTTAGTTGAGGAATGCGCGGCTAGGTAGCCTTGCGGTCAGGTGACCTTGCGAAGCACGCAGCCCAGGCTCGGGTTGGCGGTGCCGAGCTTCAGGTTCACCGCGTGCACGCAGATCGTCCGATTGCCTGGCGCTACCGTGCTAAAGCTGATGCTGAAGCCCTGGTTCGGCCCGGCATGCTGGGCCGCTGCCACGTCCGGTCGGGGCACCGAGGTACTGAACCGGCCGCGCAACACCCCGTCGAAATAGACCTCGATGGTGACCGGGCTGGTCTTGGCGTCCGGGTCAACCGCCCAACCGACCAGCTTGGCGCTGGCGTGCCCGGTGCTCACCGAGTCGAGGTGCCCGCGCGGGTTGTAGGTGGCAGCAGCGGCGTTGGTGTCGGTAATCAGCTTGGTGGCCTGGGCGCCTACCCCGATCGAGATCGCCGGGTGCAATGCCGGATCGAGCCAGCGCATGACCACGTTCAGCGCGTAGGCCGAGATGGCCACACAACCCGCGGTCGGTTGACCGTTGGTGACATGCAGGAAGAACGCCGAACCAGCGCCGGCGACCGCCGGGAACCGGTTGTAGTCGATGACGACGGCGTGCGCGTAGACGGCTCCGGCGGAGTAGAGGTTCTCACTGGCCGGGCCGGGCGCTGCGCTCTGGTGCACGTGGGTGTTGTAGGCAGGCGTGCCGGACTCGCCGTCCCACCAGTCAGCCGGGCCGGCTTGGAAGTACGGCAGCTTGGTGCCATTCGTCGGCTGGTTGCCGAAGGCCTGGGTCAGCCCGAACACCCCGACCGGGGTTCGCGCGATGCCCTCGCGTGCGGTGCCCATGCCGAGCTCGCCGACATAGGCCCCGACCGGTCCGGCGACGTGGGCGTAGGCACCGTTGCTGGCTCGCTGCCAGAGGTCCAGCCGCGCCGTGGTAGCGCCGGCCGAGCTGGCTTGGACCGTGACCACCTGGTAGTGAAAGGTGCTTGACGCGGCGGCCGGTTGAGAACTGGACAGCACCGCAGCGCCGGCGAGCCCTAGCGCTACGGCCAGCATGAGCAGGAGCGACTTCGGCAGCTTCATGGCCCGATTGTGCAACGTTTCGCACTGCTGTGCCCGATCAACGTGGCCTGATCGGATAATTCTCAGGAATTGAACTCGTTCTGCGCGGCCGGCAGGCCCTTGCCGACGATCGCCTCAGCGGCGTCGGCGGCCCGATCGATCAGAAAGGCCAGCTCCTTGCGCTCGGCCACCGCGAATTCGCGCAGCACGTAGTCGGCGGGATCCTGCCGGCCCGGCGGGCGTCCGATGCCAAACCTGACCCGGGCGTACTCCTTCGAGCCGAGCGCGATCGAGGTGGACTTCAAACCGTTGTGTCCGCCCTCGCCGCCACCTCGCTTGAGGCGCAGGCTGCCGAACGGCAGATCGAGCTCGTCATGCACCAGCACGAGCCGCTCGACCGGGACCTTGTAGAACCGGCTGATCGAGGCGATCGGCCCGCCGGATTCGTTCATGTAGGACTTCGGCTTGGCCAGCACGACCGATTGTCCGCCCAGCCGAGCCTCGATGACGTCAGCCCGGCCCCGGTGCGCCTTGAACCGTCCACCGACCCGGTCGGCGAGCTCGTCCAGTACGAAGAATCCCGCGTTGTGCCGGGTGGCGGCATAGCGCGGGCCCGGATTGCCAAGTCCGACGATCAGGAATCTCTCGTCAGACATTGGCAACTCCGGGCCCGTGCGCTCAGTGGTGGCGCTAGCTCACTCGCTGTCGGAGGAGCTGGCCTCGATGTCGCCAGCCGGCTTGTCCTGCACGATGCCGAGCTCGCCGGCCGCCTCAGCGGTCTCAGCTTCCATCTCTTCAGCGGTGGGTGCCGCGCCGACCGCGATCAGCAGCGTTTCGGCGTCGGTGACCAGCGTGGTGCCGGCGGCCAGGTCCAGGTCGCCAGCCGTGACGTGCGAGCCGACCTGCATGCCCTCGATCGAGATCTCGATCTCGCTGGGCAGGTGGGTGGCTTCGGCCTCGACCGTGACCGAGGTGTGCTCCTGGGCCAGCAGGCCGCCCGGCGCGATTTCGCCGACCAGCACCAGCGGGACGTCGATGGTGACCTTCTCGCCACGGCGCACCGCGAGCAGGTCGACGTGCTCGTACTCGCCGCGGATCGGGTGCCGCTGGATCGCCTTCGGGATGGTCAGCTGGTCCTTGCCGTCCAGATCCAGGGTCAGCAATACGTTGGCGCCACCGCGCTTGATCGCGTGGCTGAATTCACGCGCCGGCAATGACACATGCTGCGGGTCGGCGCCGTGACCGTAGATGACGGCCGGGATCTTGCCTGCACGGCGGGTACGACGGGCACCGCCCTTGCCGAACTCGGTGCGTGTTTCGGCGGCCAGACGGACTTCGGACACGGGGTACTCCTTATTGCGTGGACGGCTAGCTGGCGGACGAACCAGCGGCTGGACGGTCAGGCGGGCATCAGGCACGAGCGCGTGCTGGGCACGTACTCGACGAAGCGGTATGCGGTTGTGCTCTGCGGTGTTGTGCTCTGCGGTACTGCCACGGCCTCGATCGGCGGGCCACTGTTCGTGGACTGCTGATTCGTGGACTGCCGACCGGAGAACCAGTTGGAACCGATCGCTGCAGCGCTTGGCAAGCACCGCGTCGATAACGGGCCCGATACAGGCTCCCTCGCCGAGGCAACCCGTCGATCTTACAAGCCTGCAAGCGTCACCAGAAACCGGGTGCCAGCTAGTGCGCTGCCCGCCGCTGACCGCATTAACATCGCAGCTGTGCCCACCCTGCCCGCTGGTTGCTCGACCCGTCCCGGGGACTGCGTGACGGTCGCCGTTCCGGCCAAGATCAACCTCGGGCTGGCGGTCGGGCCGCTGCGTCCGGACGGCTTTCACGAGCTACGCACGTTGTTTCACGCGGTGGACCTCTACGACCTGGTAACTGCTCGACCGCACGACCGGATAGCGCTGACGCTGGCCGGCGACGAGGCGGGCGGACTGCTCGCGGACAGCTCCAATCTGGCCTGGCGGGCCGCTCAGCTGCTGGCCGACCGGGCCGGTTGCCCGGCCGGCGTCCGGCTCGAGGTGACCAAGCAGATTCCGGTCGCGGCTGGCCTGGCCGGCGGCTCGGCCGACGCTGCTGCCAGCCTGCTGGCCTGCGCCCGGCTGTGGCAGCTGGACCTGACCGCTGCCGAGTTCGACGGGCTGGCCGCCGAGCTCGGCAGCGACGTCGCCTTCGCGCTGCATGGCCGGTCCGCGATCGGTACCGGCCGAGGCGAGCTGCTCACCGACCTGCCGGCGCACCCGCCGGTGCACTGGGTGCTAGCCATCGCCGAGGGCGGCCTGGCCACGCCAGCGGTGTACACCGAGCTGGACCGGCAGCGGGCCGGCGCCGAGCCTGTGCCCGGATCGTTCGACCTTGCCAAGCTGGCCGGCGCGCTGCGGACCGGCCAGCCAGCAGAGCTCGCGCCGCTGATCGGCAATGACCTGCAGCAGGCCGCGCTGGCTCTGGCACCGCAATTGGGCCGGACGCTTGCCGCCGGCCGGCAACTGGGCGCGCTTGCCGGCCTGGTCAGCGGTTCCGGGCCGACCTGCGCGTTCCTGGCCGCCGACCGGCTGGCCGCCGACCGGCTGGCCGCCGGGTTGCAGGCCAGCGGTACCTGCCGGTTCGCCCGCGCGGTGATCGGCGGCGTTGCCGGCGCAGCGATCCTCGACCCGGCCACGGTTGCCCGCTGATGGCGAACCTGATCAACCTGGAGAACGTCAGCAAGAGCTACGGCACCACCAACGTGCTGGACGCGGTCTCGCTCGGTATCGGCGATGCTGACCAGATCGGTGTGGTGGGCCGCAATGGTGGCGGCAAGTCGACCCTGCTGCGGATGATCACCGCTACCGAACC
>JBDSAN010000432.1:0-7116 GCA_039922115.1 Jatrophihabitantaceae bacterium | reverse complement strand
CCGCTGTTTATGAGGCCCTCCCGAGTGGCAGCACCTCCTGGTCGTGGGCGGGGTGTGCGCGGCGGCCGCGTTCGCTGGGCAACTGCAGCCCGAACTGAGCCGCGAGCAGATCTGCTAGGAACGAGCTGTACGAGACGTCGTCATCGAGGGAGGCGACCTCGGACTCGAACGCGTCGGCGACATCACGGGGGAGCCGAGTCGAATACTGCTCGCGCGGCCGTGCAGGCCGCCGCCGCCGCCGCACCGATCGACCCAGCGGCAGGCTCGCTTGCGCAGCCAAGTCCGCCTTGGTACGGAAGCGCTCACTCGGCCGGGGTAGGTCGTACCGGTCAGCGACCAAATCAGCCAGACGCTGGCTGTAGGACAAGCCCGAGCCCGCTATGTCGCGCTCGAACGCTCGCGCCACATCCTCCGGCGGACGGGTGTTGTACAGCTTGCGGTCACCCATGTTCGGCTGCGCCATCTCGATCACCCTCCGGTCCGACTACCTCGCTGCATGCATCTAACTGGCTGTTGGTATCTGCTACACGCAGGCGCGCCGCAAGGTCCGGATTTCGGCCGTGTATCTGCAACACGGAGCGGCTGCACGTGCCGCCACGTAAGGGCATCCTGGCGTCGGCGTAGTCAGGTCTCGCCTGCCTGAACTGGAGGAGATTCCCCGCCGCACAACTGGGAGATGTTCTTGCAGTTTGAGGGGTATTCGGGTGCACGGCCGAGCAGTGGAAGTTGGTCGGCAAGGAGGTTCTCGATGGCGGTCACGGCGCCGGCCTGCATCCGGCTTCACCGCACCAGTGCGCGACGTTGTCTTGAGCGTCGAACCCTTGCTACAGGGTCGTGGCCTCGGGCATCTGGTGTCCCCCAGAGGGCCCAAGGCCACGACTAACGCTCGAAGACCCTCCGCGTGACACAGAGAATCAAGGTATGTACTGTCTGTTACGAAGCCGAGGTTTAAGTCCAGACGTAGTTCTTCATGGTCTCACCCCCTCGCGTTGATCCAGGTAGTGCAAGCTTTCCACCAGCGGGGGGTAAGGGCGGTGCAGACGGCCAACTGGCGGATTCTGTCCCTTCCGCGTTGCGCCATTGCAACCGTTGGCTTAGTTGATCTGCTCGCGGCACTCATCCCATGGGCGAGCAAGGCCAGGATCACACATGACCAGCTCGGCGTTGCACTGCTTCTGTCGTCCCTGAGTATCGCCTACTCGATAGGCACCGTCACTTTTGAGCGCGTCCGAGTGCTCCTTGCCAAGGGAACTTCACCCAGCATGTGTCCGAACCTGCTGGCTACGTGGACCTTCGCAGCGGCGATCTTGCTGCCTCTGCGCCTCGCGGCGCTAGTCTGCGTCATCGCGGCGATAGCGGATTGGCCAGCCCGCAACGTAGCGCGCCAGACGGACCCGCACAAATACGTGTACAGCACGGCCGGTGCCGTCATAGCTACTGCGGCGGCCAACTACCTTGTCGCCACTACCCAGGTGCCCTACCCTCTCGGCGTCTTGATTGCGGCGATTGGCTACGTGGTGGTCGGAGCAGGCCTGATCGCGTTAGTCATGTTCGCGTCCGGCCAAGGACGTAACGTCGCGATCTTTGTTAAACCGGAGACGCACAGGATCGAATTGCTAACCGTCAGCGTCGGGCTCACCGAGGTCCTGCTGCACAGCTCGCACATCCCGCTAATTTGGCTCTCCCTTCCAGCCGCGATTGGCATTCAACATTGGTCTAGTCGTGATGCCTTACTCAAGGCGGGTGCCCTGCCTGAGCCGATGGGCGAGGCAGTCTGGGTGCATGTTTCTAGAGGCCTGGTGGCTGGCTGCGGGCTGTCTGCCGTTCTCCGCGTCGACACCGATAGTCCCAAGGCCTTGAGAGAGCTCACCCTAAACATTCAAAGCGGCTGCGATGCACTCGGCCAATACGGGACAGGACTGGCGATCACGTTGGTCGACTGCCCAGAGACCCATGCCGACGCGTTGGCGGATCGACTTCGCTCAGCGCTAGTCGAGGTATGTCCCGGAGCGAAGGTTGCTGTGGCGGCTTCGCCGCGCGACGGAGCCACCCTTGATGCATTGCTGGTTAGTACGGAAGCTGATCTCATCGTGGCTGCTGCGGGCGACCCGACCCGTTCGCGCCCTCAGGAGTAGACGAGAGCTTCTGCACGACCGCGTCGGCTAGGTCATCCCTGCCCAGGCTACGAAGTTTGGCGACCTCCGCGAGGATCATCGAGAGCTGTCCCGGTTCCAGCTCGTCCGCGCGAGGCACTCGGCCTGCGAGTTGATCATTCGGCTCAGCGTCGTCAAGCGCATTGCCGACCGTGGCTTTGATGAACAGGTCCAAGGCGTGGCGCTGACCAGCGTTAAGTCGATTCGCTTCCGGAGTGGGGATCCATGGCGTATCCGTCCCCACCGGGACCCTGACAGCCGCACGGATATCCACAATGTTGGCCTGGGGCAAAGCGTCTGCGAATGCTTGCAGAATCGCCTCGGGCGGGTTCCGTGGATGCGTACCGGCAAGGTACTTGTAGACGGTCGCGCGGTCGACAACACCATGTAGTGCCTCGACGACGTCGGTCTTGCGCATGGTGGCTGGGATGTGGGCGTTGAGATAGTCGGACAGCACACTCATCGCCAGTACCCGTTCCTTAACTCGCACCTGACTCCTCCAGCATGCGAAGCGTAGACCGACGATCGGGCGACGTGTCATGAACCCCTGAAACGCGCTAGACAGCGGCTAAATCGGTCGGTTACCTCCGAATTCGCTTGCGGCCTTGTTGGCAGCCTGTTAACTTGTAGAAATGTCTCAGAGACGTTCGACGCGACGACAGCGCGCCTTAGGCGTTGGCTGCTCGCGTCCCGGTGCGGGTCCGGTGCTGCCGCGCCTCGCGAGTGTCCCCTCGTGGGTCGCAGCGGCGGCATCGGGCCCCCTCCCTCGAGTGAGGCGCTCCTGCCTCCTGAGCTGCTCCACCGAAGGTCGACCTGATCAGTCGACCGGCCGGTTGGAGCTAGCCCGCCGTGGCGGGAACCGCGGCGGGCGCCTATCCCCGGGGGACGGGAGCGGGGGGCGGTGGGCTGGTCCGTTGTGGGACCGGCCCACCGTCAACCGGGCAGTTGTCCATTCGGCCGGTTCGGTTGGGTGAGACGAACGAGCGTCGTAGGCGGATAAACCAAGTTGCCCGGCCCAGGGAGGCACCCCTGGGCCGGGCGTGCCATCAAACCGATTCCGATGAAGGGCAGTTTAGATGACAGGCAGTAGTGTTCCACCTCCTGATGGGCGGCTCAAGCGCGTCGCCGGTATCCGCCGGCTTGGGTTCCTCGCGGTCGTGGCGGTGGTCGTGGCGCTGTCGGCGACGGCCACGGTTGTCGATCGGGGGACTGTGGGTGCGGATGTGGCGTCGCCGTATCGGAGCACCGGTGTGTACGTCTCCTCTGGCGCTGGCGCCTGGCACGGGCTCTACAGCGGGATTCCCGGTGTTCCATCGGGCCGCGGGGCCGCGTGCACTTTCCCCGGCGGCGGGGAGCCGGACAGCTTCAAGCCGAGAGGCGTGTACGGGCTGATCGATAGCCGCGTGTCGAATAATCGCTCGCTGACGACGGCGCAGCTGGCCTATGCGTTCAAGGTGTATGGCGCTGATGGCATCAACTCCGATGGTGAGGCGCTGGACGGGTTGGTCGAGGAGAACATCCTGGGCGGCTCCTACGTCCTCAGTTCTGCTGGTCAGGCGGCCAGGACGAAGATCATCGCGGCCGCCCGGGCGTATAAGGCGATCGTCCCGACGGTCACCGGTCTGGCCACCTCGCCGACAGGCCGGTTCAACACCACCTACACCGCGACGGTGCACGGCGACGCCAGGACGACCTACAGCCTGACCGTATCCGGGGCGAACCTGTCGACGCGATCCGTCACGACCAGCTCGGCCGGCACCGCAGCCTTCAACTACCTGGTGCCAGGCACGAGCAAGACCGGCAACTTCACGATCACCGTTGCCGGCACGGTGTATTCCCGGATGGACGAGTACGCGGCTGTCGACCAGCCTGCCTCGCAATCGCAAACGGTCGTGACCTGGGGATCCGGCCCCGGCTCGTCCACGGCGCGGGGCAGTGTCGAACCGCTGATCAAGGTCTCGATCACCAAGCTCACCGCCGGCGACGCCACCAAGACGCCGAGGGCCGCGACATTCCGGGTGGTGAACAAGACGACCGGTGTGCTGCTGACCAACAGTTTCACCACGCTGTCCGGACGGCCCACTCCGCTGACCGGCTTCACTCCGTGCGACACCTACGCCTTCGCCGAGACCAAGGCCCCAGCTGGCGCCTACATCCCGAGCCAGGGCACGTTCACCGTCACGATTCCGTGCACGGGCGCCGACGGATTCGCGATCGTGTTGACCGATCCGCGTATCCCTGTGATCACGATCGCGACGACGGCGAATTATCAGCAGACGCCCTACAACACGCGCCTGGTCGACAAGGTGGCCTTGACCGGCGATGACGGTGAGGCGGGCACGATCACCGGCAGCCTGAAGCGGCTGGCCGGGGTGCGGTGCGCGGCCGCGACCGCGGCCCAATGGGCGGCCGCTGCCGTGGTCGGCACGTACAGCACTCCGATCGTCGGCACGTTCGGTGATCACAAGGGCAACGGCACCTACACCGTGCCCGGGCCGGTCCCGACCGCGTCGCAGGCCGGCGCCTGGGGATGGTTCGAGACTGCGAAGTTGACACCATCCGGCGCAACGGCGAGCTCGCCGTACGGGGCGCCGCGCGAGTGCACCGACGTCACCCACCCGGCCGCTGACACGGTGGCTAGCGAACCAGTCGGCCTCGTCGGTGACGCGCTGCACGACACGATCACCGTGAGCGGAGTGAGCCAGGTCCCGGCCGGGACCGGCCCGGTCGGGGTGATCACCTCCGAGCTGTACTACATGCCCTACAGCAGCGACATCATGCAGTGCCCGGCCGCCGGCACCGACGCGGGCCAGCAAGCGTGGGCCGCCTACATCCAGAGCACACCCGCGGCGCTGCTAGAGAGTCAGAACCTCGACGTATCGGCCGATACGACCGTAATGACGACGCCGCACACGATCAGCCACCTCGGCAAGCTGATCGAGGGCGGCTGCTACACCTACGCCACCACCTACACCCCCACCGGCAGCCCAACACCGCTGGTCCTGGGCGCGGCCGGCGCGACGGGGGAGTCCACCTCGATCGTGGCGCCGACGGTGCGCACGGTGATCTCGGCGAGCACGACGGCCAAGAGCGGCAGCGTGACCTTCACCGACAATGCCGTGATCGCCGGCACGCACGGAGTGGCGACCACGCTGGTCGACCAGCTGATCGGACCGGCCGCACCGGACGCGCAACACTCCTGCACCACGGCCAGCTACCAGCCCGACGCGGTAGCCGGCCGGTTCGCCGACGTGACCGTGACCCAGGACCAGACCGTGACCACCGACCAGCTGACGATAGCCAAGCAGCCCACCGCCGGCTGCTACACCGCCTGGGAATCGCTGACGATTCCCGGCCCCGGCGGAACCGCTCGCGCCGTCTACACCGCGCCGCTCGGATCCGAGACGGCCGAGATGGCACTCGCGCCAGGCGCGGCCGCCGGCGGCGCCTCCTCCGGCGGCTACGTCATGCCACCTCCCCGGAAGCACCAGCCGCCCAGCAGCACCCCACCGCGTGTGAACACCGGCCAGCCCGGACAGGGCCAGCACGGCCCGGCATGGGCGGCAACTGCCGGTGCCGGCACCCTGCTCACCGCCGGTGGGCTGCTGCTGTGGACCCGGCGCAAGAGGCGGCGTTCGCCACAGTAACCAGACCGGGTTGCTGGCCGGCGCGCAAGCGGACGGCTCGCCGGCCAGCAACCCTCAACCCCCGTAGTACAGATCCCGAATCCCATGGAAGGGCCCCGAATGAGCACCGAGGACACACCAGCCACCCCCGCACCGACACCCGAACCGGACGGTGTCGGCTCCCGGCGCCGCCGGCTGATCATGGCCGCTGTTGGCCTGGTGGCCGTGGCCGCGATCATCGCCACCCTGATCAGCCTCCAGGGCAGCCACCACACCGCCGCCACCGGCGACCCGGCAACCACGGCTGCGGCCGCGAGCTCGTCAGCGACCAGCTCGACACCGACGGCGAGTTCAGCGCCGGCGACCCGCGCCAGCACCCGCCACCCGGCGCCGGCCCGGCCGAAGGCCGCAACATCGACCCTTGCTCGGCCGGCGGCGCCGGCCACCAGCTATGCCAATCCTGGTGCGGGACCGGTGAGCAGCCAGGCACCGGCCCCGGTCTCCGCGCCGACCACCTACCTACCCGCGCCTGCGCCGGACCCGGTCCGGCATAGCACCCCGGCTCCGCAACCGCGACCGACACCCACGCCCTACACGCCACACTTCGTGTCAGTCGGTAAGCCCGCTGCGTTCAACGGGATCCCGCAGGGCGGTGCAGCGCAGAGCGGAGTGGTCGCCTGTGTCGAGTACGGCAGCTGCGGCGGGTTCGGCCTGCAATCGGGTGGCGGTTGCAGCATGCCGCCCTATGCAGGCGATACCACGGGAGCGGCGTTTTCCGGGTGGGCGATGTGGCAGCGCGGACCCGGCGACTGCACCTGGGCCATGGCAGTCAGCTAGTCCTAGCACCACCTGATCCACTCATTGCTTGAAAGGCCGAAGAATCATGGATGGCACCCACCGCAGATTCATCCCGCTGGCTGGGGCGGTGGTGCTGGCGCTGATCGGTGTCGGGCTGCTGCTGATCGGTACGCACTCACGCGGGCCGGCGGCTGCGCCGCTGCCCAGGCACGTGTTCGTCGGGATGACTCCCCGGCGGCCGGGCACGCCAGCATCATCGGTGAGCCGGACCGGCTCGCCAGCGCCAACCGTGGGGGTGGGCGCACGGCCGAGCCGGGTGTACGTGCCGTCGTTGGGGATTGACGCGCCGTGGGTGGGGGAGCGGTTCAGCCAGGGCGCGCTGGAGATTCCGGCTGATGTGCATCAGGTCGGGCTGTCGCTGGCCGGTGGCCAGCCCGACAGCCCGGCCGGGACGGTGCTGCTGGCCAGCCACGTCAACTACGCCGGTCAGGGCGCCGGCGTGTTCGCCTCGCTGTACCGGGTCCAGCCGGGCGCCCTGG
>JBDSAN010000431.1:0-11461 GCA_039922115.1 Jatrophihabitantaceae bacterium | reverse complement strand
CCGTTCGGTGCGGTCATCGCCCTGCAACTCGGGTCATTGACCCTGCAGATCGGTGCCCAGTCCTTCACCGGCGCGGCCAGCGTGCTGGCAGTCATCCAACAGGCCAGTCCGATCGTCACCGCACTGATCATCGCCGGCGCCGGCGGATCGGCGATCTGCGCCGACCTCGGCGCCCGCACCATTCGCGAGGAGATCGACGCGATGGCCGTGCTCGGCGTCTCGCCGATCCATCGGCTGGTGGTGCCTCGGGTGCTCGCCACGATGGCGGTCGCGCTGCTGCTCAACGGCCTGGTCTCGGTGGTCGGCGTGCTCGGTGGCTACTTCTTCAACGTGATCATGCAGGGCGGCACGCCGGGTGCATACCTGTCCAGCTTCTCGGCCCTGGCCCAGCTGTCAGACCTCTGGGTCGGTGAGCTGAAGGCGGTGATCTTCGGGTTCATCGCGGCAGTGGTCGCCTCCTACCGTGGCCTGCATCCGGCACCCGGTCCGAAGGGCGTCGGCGATGCGGTCAACCAATCGGTCGTGATCACCTTCCTGCTGCTGTTCTCGGTGAACGTGGTCATCACGACGCTGTACCTGCAGCTGGTACCGGGCAAGGGGGCCTGATCGGTGACCGAGTCCGCCGAGTTCTCCGATCAGGCTTCGAGCTATCCCGGCAGTGCATTGGTCAACCGGCCGATCGATGCGCTGGCCGGTCTGGGTAACCAGCTGCTGTTCCACCTGAAGGCAATCGCCTGGATTCCTCGCTCGATCCGGCGTTACCCGCGCGACATCCTGCGGCTGCTGGCCGAGGTGAGCTTCGGTTCCGGCGCGTTGGCAGTGATCGGCGGCACCATCGGCGTGATGGTCGGGATGAGCCTGTTCACCGGGACTGTGGTGGGCATGCAGGGCTACGCGGCGCTGAACCAGATCGGCACGTCGGCCCTGAACGGTTTCATCTCGGCATACTTCAACACCCGCGAGATCGCGCCGCTGGTCGCCGGCCTGGCGCTGTCGGCAACGGTCGGTTCCGGTTTCACCGCGCAACTCGGCTCGATGCGGATCTCGGAGGAGATCGACGCGCTCGAGGTGATGGGTGTGCGCAGCCTGCCCTACCTGGTCACCTGCCGGATGATTGCCGGCTTCATCGCGGTGATCCCGCTGTACGTGATCGGCCTGCTGACCTCATACCTGGGCTCGCGTGCGGTCACCGTCTACTTCTACGGGCAATCGGCCGGTACTTACGACCACTATTTCTTCCTGTTCCTACCACCTGGTGACGTGGTGCTGTCCTTCGCCAAGGTGCTCGCGTTCTCGGTGATCGTGATCCTGATCCACTGCTACTACGGCTATCGCGCCTCCGGCGGGCCGGCCGGCGTCGGGCTGGCCGTCGGCAAGGCCGTCCGGCTGGCCATCGTGACCGTGAGCATCTTCGACTTCTTCCTGTCACTGGCGCTCTGGGGCGCCACCACCACCGTCCGGATCGCCGGATGAGCAGCGCGAGCCGCACCCGAACCAAGGAAGCCCTTGCCGGATTGGTCTATCTGGTGCTGGTCGTGGCGCTGATCGCGCTTGCGGTGATGGTCTACAACAAGGACTTCAGCAGCTCGGTGAACGTGGGGCTGCGCACCGACAGCAGTGGCAGCGAGCTGCAGAAGGGTTCGGACGTCAAGGTCCGCGGCGTGCTGGTCGGCCGGGTTACCCGGTTGAGCTCGGATGGTTCCGGCGCCCGGATCGAGCTGGCGATCGATCCGGCCAAGGCCAAGCTGATTCCGGCCAACGCTTCGGCCCAGCTACTGCCCAAGACGCTGTTCGGGGAGCGCTACGTCAGCCTGATCATTCCGAGCACGCCGTCCAGTGCCAGCCTGCATTCCGGCGAGGTGATCAACCAGGACACCTCGGCCCAGGCGGTCGAGCTGCAGCAGGTGTTCGCGCACCTGCTGCCGGTGCTGCAGGCAATCCAGCCGGACAAGCTGGCGATCCTGCTCGGCCAGCTGTCGCAGGGACTGCGCGATCGCGGCACCGAGCTCGGCCAGACCTTCACCTCGATGGCCAGCTACCTGCGCAAGCTCAACCCGAAGGTGCCGGAGCTGACCGCCGACCTGGACGCGCTCAGCTCGGTCACGAGCACCTACAACGATGCCGCGCCCAGCCTGTTGCAGGCACTCAACGACTTCAGCGTGACCAGCCAGACCATCTACTCCCAGCGGCAGGAGGTCGCCAACCTGTTCGCGACGGTGACCAGCGCGGCAAACGACCTGGACGGCTTCGTCAACACCAACTCGGCCAACCTGATCGGCTTGTCTGCCGACAGCCTGCCGACCCTACGGGTGATGGCACGCTATTCCAGCGAATTCCCTTGCCTTACCAAGGCATTGGTCAACTTCATCCCGACCGTGAACAAGGCGATGGGGGTCGGCAGCAAGCAGCCGGGTGCGCACGTGGTGCTGACCGTGGTGCCCTCGCTGGGCAAGTATGTGGCCGGCCGCGACACCGTGCACTTCAACGATGACAGCGGCCCGCGCTGCCCGTATGTCCCGTCCGGCGGGCTGACCGGCACCGCGCTGGCGCCGGCGGCCAGCAAGCAAGCCGGCAGCTCCGCGCCGGTGAGCGGTGCGGCTGCCGGTAGCGCCGGACTCGGCACCGCGAACTCGCCGCAAGAAAACCAGCTCATCGCCGAACTGGTCGCTCCGACAATGGGAATCTCGCCCAGCTCGTTCCCGGACTGGAGCAGCCTGCTGCTCGGACCGGCCCTGCGCGGAGCGGTGGTGAGCGTCAAGTGAGGGGCCTTGGTCCGGCGCTGGTGAAGAGCATCATCTTCATCGTGGTCACGGTGCTGGCCACCGCGCTGCTCGCGGTCAGCATCGCCAACGGCAGCGGCGGCGGCCACCACTTCGTCGCCGAGTTCACCGATGTCACCTCACTCAACAGCGGCGATGACGTCCGGATGGCTGGGGTGCGGGTCGGCCAGGTCACCTCGGTCAAGGTCACCGATCGCCGGGTCGCCAGGGTCGGCTTCTCGCTGGATTCCAACGTCCGACTCGCCAGCACGGTGACCGCCGCCATCCATTACCGCAACCTGGTCGGCCAGCGCTATCTCGCCCTCGATCAGGGCACCGGCTCGCCGGATCAGCAACTGGCCAGCGGCGCGACCATCGGACTGGACCGGACCCAACCCGCGTTGGACCTGACCACCCTGTTCAACGGCTTTCAACCGCTGTTTCAGGCACTGGATCCGCAGCAGGTCAACAAGCTGTCCTACGAGGTCATCCAGGTCCTGCAGGGCGAAGGCTCAACCATCGATGACCTGCTGACCCAGACCGCGAGCCTGACCAGCACGCTGGCCGGCAAGGACCAGGTGATCGGTCAGGTGATCGACAACCTGAACTCGGTGCTGGGCACCGTCAACAGCCGGGGCGATCAGCTGTCCACCATGGTGATCACCCTGCAGCAACTGGTATCCGGCCTGGCCGCGGACCGGTCCTCGATCGGCAGCGCGATCACCGGCATCGGCGGATTGACCACCAGCGTCAGCGGCTTGCTCCAGCAGGGCCGCCAGCCGCTGCAGCAAGCCATCGACTCGCTCGGCGCGCTGTCGGGCAACCTCGCCGATCAGAGCCCGGCTTTGAACCAGTTCTTGCAGACGCTGCCGACCAAGCTCAACTCGATCGGCCGGATCGCCTCCTACGGATCCTGGGTGAACTTCTACCTCTGCTCGGTCACCGGCCGGATCCCGGTACCCAGCGGCTATACCGGAGGAGTCGGCGTGCAACCGGTGGAGGCCCGATGCCACGGATGAAATCCTTCGGAGAGCGCAACCCGGTGACGATCGCCATCGTCGCTTTGGTAGTCCTGTCCTTGTTGTTCTTGGGCACCTTCTACTCCCAGGACCTGCCGGTTATCGGCAGCGGCGCGACCTACAGCGCCGACTTCGCCGAAGCCGCCGGGCTGCAGGCCGGCAACGAGGTTCGGGTGGCCGGGGTGAAGGTCGGCTCGGTGCGCTCGGTCGGGCTGCAGGGCACTCACGTGCTGGTCCGGTTCCGGGTCAAGAATGCCTGGATCGGTGACCAGAGCACCGCGGCAATCAAGATCAAGACGCTGCTCGGCCAGAAGTACCTGTCGATCGACCCGCAGGGCAGCAAGCGGCTGGGCACCGGCACCGCGATCCCGCTGGCCCGCACCACCTCGCCCTACGACGTCACCCAGGCCTTCGAAGGACTTGGTAGCACCGTCGGACAGATCGACACCAAGCAACTGGCGGCCAGCTTCCAGACCATCAGCGACACCTTCAAGAACAGCCCGGCCAGCGTGCGCTCGATGTTGCAAGGGCTGTCCGCGCTGTCCAGGACGATCGCCTCAAGGGATAGCCAGCTGACCACTTTGCTCAACAACACCAAGCAGATCACCCAGACGCTGTCTGATCGGGACGGCCAGTTCCAGCTGCTGATCAACGACGGCAACCTGTTGCTGGCCGAGCTGCAGCAACGCCGGGATGCGATCACCGACCTGCTCAACGGCACCCGCCAGCTCAGCAGCCAGCTGTCGGGCTTGGTCGCCGACAACGAGCGCACGCTCGGCCCAGCGCTGACCCAGCTGGACACGGTGACCTCGGTCTTGCAGCAGAACCAGGCCAACCTCGACAACGCGCTTCGGCTGGCTGGCCCCTACTACGGCCTGCTGGCCAACGCGCTGGGCAACGGCCGCTGGCTCGATGTCTATCTCTGCGGGCTCTTCGATGCGAACAACAACCCGGTGTTGAACGCGACCGCGCAGCGTAACTGCGCACCGAAGGCGCCTGGTGGTGGCAAGTGAAGGGCCTGGGACGCTGGCTGAGCGCGGGCTTGGCGCTGCTGCTGGTGCTGGCCCTGGCCGGTTGGTGGCAGCTCAGCAACCGCGCCGGCGTCCGGTTCACCGCGATCTTCAGCACCACGGTCGGGGTGTATCCCGGCTCGGACGTCCGGATGCTCGGAGTCCGGGTCGGCAAGGTCGACGCGGTCACCCCGCAGGGCACCCAGGTGCGAGTGTCGATGCACCTCGATCATGGCCAGAAGGCAGCGGCCAACACCGGTGCGGTGGTGCTGTCCCCCAGCCTGGTCAGCGACCGGTACGTCCAGCTGACCGGGCTCTACACCTCAGGCCCGGCGCTGGCCAACGGGACGACCATCGGTCTGGATCGCACCGCCACCCCGGTCGAGCTCGATCAGCTCTACAACAGCATCAATCAGCTGTCGGCCGCACTTGGCCCCGATGGCGCCAACTCCAAGGGCGCGCTGTCGGCGTTGCTGAACACCGGGGCCGCCAACCTGGCCGGCAACGGTGCCGCCTTCAACGCCACGCTCGACCAGCTCAGCAAGGCGACCAGCGTGTTCGCCGATTCCAAAACCAACCTGTTCGCCACCATCGACAACCTCAAGAAGTTCACCACGATGCTGGCCACGAACAATTCCGGCGTGCAGCAGGTCAACCAACAACTGGCTTCGGTCAGCCAACTGCTGGCCGACGATCGGCAGACCTTCGCCGCCGCGCTCAGCGAGCTCAGCGGTGCGCTGGCCTCGGTGCAGAAGTTCATTGCCGACAACCGTGGCCGGATCAAGTCCAACGTGGACAAGCTCGCCAGCACCACCCAGTTGCTGGCCAAGCAGCGCAGCTCGCTGGACCAGGCGCTGAAGGCCGCGCCGTTGGCCGTGCAGAACCTGATCAACGCCTTCGACCCGGACCACAACACGATCAACGGCCGGGCCGACCTCAACGAGCTCGATCAATGGGGCACCACAACCGGTTCGGGTAACAGCAGTGCCAGCCCGAACGGCGCCAGCGTGCCATTGCTGCTACCCGGCACCGACGACGGCGGCGCCAAGTGAGGCGGCGCGCGACGGCGCTGGCGCTAGCCTCGGCAGGTTGCCTGTTGCTCAGCGGCTGCGGGTCCAACGGCTTTCGCGGGGTGTACAACCTGCCGCTGCCCGGCGGCGCGAACCTGGGCAGCCACCCGTATGAGGTAACTGCTGAATTCACCGACGTGCTCGATCTGGTGCCGCAGTCCGGAGTCAAGGTCAACGACGTGGCGGTCGGCCGGGTAACCAAGATCTCGTTGGAATCCAATGGCAAACTTGCCGACGTCACGATGAAGGTCAACGGCGACGTGCACCTGCCGGCCAACGCGATCGCAAGCATCCAGCAGACCAGCCTGCTCGGCGAGAAGTACGTCTCGCTGGCCGCGCCGACCGATCAGACACCGGTCGGGACGCTGGCTAACGGTGCCCGGATCGGCGACAACGCGACCTCCCAGGGCGTCCAGCTCGAACAGGTCTTCGGCGCGCTGTCGCTGCTGCTCAACGGCGGCGGGGTCGGCCAGCTGCAAACCATTACCAGCGAGCTGAACAAGGCGGCAACCGGCAACGAGTCCGACATCCGATCGTTTTTGACCAGTGCTGACAAGGTAATCAGCCAACTCAATACCCATCGTGACTCGATCACCAAGGCGCTGGACGGGCTAAACCAGCTCTCGCGCACGCTGGATGCGAACAAGGCCAAGATCACCTCGGTACTAGCCAACTTCTCCCCCGGTATCAAGGTGTTGGCCGATCAGCGTGGCCAGCTGGTCGCGATGCTGAACGCGCTCAACCAGCTGTCGGCGGTCACGGTCCGGACGGTGAACGCCAGCCAAGCCGACATGGTGGCCGACCTGAAGCAACTGCAGCCGATCCTGCGCAACCTGGCCAACGCTGGCTCGGCATTGCCGCAGTCGCTGCAGATCCTGCTGACCTACCCGTTCTCCGACGCCGCGGTGAGCGCGATCCGGGGTGACTACCTCAACGCCTTCGTCACCACCAACCTGCGTACCCCGGGCGGTGCCGTGGTGAACGCGCAGGCTTGGCCGGCCGCTCCGGCCCAGCCGAACTCGCACGCGGCCGGATCAAGCGCGCCGGCCAGCATCCCGCCGCCGCCGACTCTGCTGCCCTCGACCAGTTCGGTCGCACCAGGCCTGACCAGCTCGTCGATAACGCTGGGCGGCAGCGCGACCGGCTCGCCCACCGGCAGCGGTACCAGCTCAGCCGGCACCAGCAGCTCCGCTTCCGGCAGCGGTTCCGCCTCCAGCAGTGGCTCAGCGACCGGCAGCAGTTCCAGCTCGGGCAGCAGTTCACCAACCGGCAGCCCGTCCGGCACGCCATCAGGCTCGGCGAGCGGATCCGGCGCCGCTTCGCCTGGCGAAGGGGGCAACTGATGCTGACCAGGCGGATCCGGCTGCAGATCACCGCCTTCGTGGTGATCGCGCTGGTCGGAGTCAGCTACGTCGCGGTGCGCTACGTCGGATTGCAGCGGCTGTGGGGCGGCTCAGGCTACACCGTGCAACTCGAACTTGCCGATTCCGGCGGCATCTTCACCAACGCCGAGGTGACCTACCGCGGGGTTGCGGTCGGCCGGGTCGGCAGCCTTCGGTTGACTGCCACCGGCGTCAGCGCGCAGTTGCACATCACCTCCGGACGGCACATCCCGACCGACCTGAGCGCGGTGGTAGCGGACCGTTCCGCGATCGGCGAGCAGTACGTGGACCTGCGGCCGAACGTCGACCGCGGGCCGTACCTGGCCGATGGGTCGGTAATTCCTCGCAGCGTGACCACCCTGCCGCCGCCGGTCGACCAGCTGCTCTACAACGTTGACCGGCTGGCCCAATCGGTACCGACCAGCTCGCTGAACACCGTGGTCAACGAGCTGAGCACCGCCGTGCAGAATTCCGGTCAGGACCTGCAAGTACTCATCGACTCGACCGGGCAACTGGTGCATGCGGCCGACCTGGACTTTCCGCAGACCGGGGCGCTGATCGACACCTCGGCCACCGTGCTGGCCACCCAGCAGCAGGAAGCGGACAGCATCCGCTCGTTCAGCTCCAACCTGGCCCTGCTTGCCGCCCAGCTGCGCAGCTCGGACGCTGACCTGCGCACGCTGATCTCGGTCGCACCGGCCGCGGCCGGCCAGTTCAGCGGCCTGATCTCTGACGTCGGGACCTCGGCCGGGGTGCTGATCGCCAACCTGCTGACCACCTCACAGGTATTCCTCGGTAACAGCAACGGGTTGCGCGAGCTGCTGGTCACGCTGCCGCAGGCGGTCAGCGTGGGTTCGTCGGTGATCACCGACAAGGGCATCAACGTCGGGCTTTCGGTAACCTTCTTTGACCCGTTGCCGTGTACGGCCGGTTACCGGGGCACGGTCCGGCGGACGGCCAGCGACCTCAGCGCGGGACAACCGCTGAACACCGCGGCCGGCTGCCTGGCCAGTGCTGGCAGCGGGACCGATGTGCGAGGATCGCAGAACGCACCGGCGCTGACCAGCGCCCGGTCCTGGCCGCAGAGCTTGATCAATCCGGTTGCCGCCCAGAACGCGCCGAGCTCGCTGGCCGATCTGCTGGGCTTAGGCAATTGAGCGGTGGTTGATCGGCGATCGAGCTACCTGGCGGTACGGGACCGGCCATCGCGTGAACGAGCTCGCGGACGAGGGATGAGATGACTGTGGACAGCGACCAGCCAGCCCCGGCACCGGATCGCCGGCGCCGGCCGCGGCCGCTCACCGCTGGCTGCGCGGTGATCGCGCTGGCCGGCATGCTGTTCGGGGTGCTGGCATTCGGGTCCTGGTGGCGGGCCGACCACGATGACTCGCTGCACTTCGCCCGGGCCCGCGACACCGTGGTGCTGGCCGCCCGGCAGGACATCGTGATCCTCAACAAGCTGAGCTACCAGCAGGTCGATGCCGGTTTGCAGGATTGGCTCGGCGCGACCACCGGCACCCTGCACGATCAGATCTCGCAGGTGAGCGCCACCGACAAGAAATCGATCACCGACGCCAAGACCACCACCACGGGCAGGGTGATCGACGCTGCCGTCACCCAGCTCGACGATCGGGCCGGTAGCGCGACCGTGATCGCCTCGGTCGAGGTGACCGTGCAACCGGCTACCGGCAGCGCCACCATCAAGCGAAACCGGTTCACCGCGACCATGACCAGGGTGGGCACCGACTGGAAGCTCAGCGACCTGCAACAGGTCGCGGTGAACCTGTCATGAGCAGGACCGAACCGGAAGCGGAGCCTGCCATCATCGACGACATCGATCAGCCAGCCAGCGAACAGCTAGCCGAGGACGAACCCAGCACGGACGAACCCAGCACGGACGAACCCAGCACGGACGGACGCGGCGGGCTGCTCGTCCCAGTCGCCCTGATCCTGGTCGCGGTAGTCTTCATCGGACTCGGCATCGCATTCGAGATTCGCGCGCATTCAATTCGCTCTCAGGGCTCGGCCAGCAACCACGCGCTGGCCGACACCGCAGCCACCTCTGAGGTGATCGGGCAGGTCAGCACCGCGCTGAACAAGGTGCTGAGCTACCAGTACGCCAACCCGAGTGCCACCCAGCAGGCGGCCGCGCAGCTGTTGACCGGCGATGCGGCCGGCCAGTACCGGACGCTGTTCACCGCGCTGCAGCAGAAGGCGCCCGGCGAGAAGCTCACCCTGCAGGCCAAGGTGGTGACCGCGGGGGTGACCTCGCTGCACGGTAATACCGCCCAGCTACTGGTGTTTCTTGACCAGTCCAGCACTCGGGCCAGCGACAAGCAGAGCAGCACCTCGGCTGCTCAACTCGACATCACCGCGGTAAAGCAGGCCGGCAGCTGGAAGATCAGCGAGCTACGCCCGCTCTGACAGCTGCCCGACCGTGGTCAGGACGTGCTCAGTTCGAGCTGAGCAACCGTAGCCGCGGGCTGATCTCCATCGGCTCGCGCAGCAACCAGGTGGTGAGGTCAGCTGCCGACATCGGCCGGCTGATGTAGTAGCCCTGGGCGATGTCGCAGCCCAGCGCGCGCAGCTCGTCCAGCGTTGCCTGGTCCTCGATGCCCTCGGCCACGATCCGCAACCCGAGCGCGTCGCCCAGGCCGATGATCGTGCGTATCAGCGCCCGGGTGCTCACCTGATCGGCGCCGGACAGGCCCATCACGAACGACCGATCGATCTTCACCTCGCCGACCGGTAGCCGCTGCAGGTAGGACAGGCTCGAGTAACCAGTGCCGAAGTCGTCCAGCGACAAGCACACCCCGAGGTCGCGCAGCCGGTGCAGCACCGGCAGGGTCTGTTCCGGATCACCCATGACGCTGCTCTCGGTGATCTCCAGAATC
This sequence comes from Jatrophihabitantaceae bacterium, assembly GCA_039922115.1. Taxonomy (GTDB): domain Bacteria; phylum Actinomycetota; class Actinomycetes; order Mycobacteriales; family Jatrophihabitantaceae; genus Jatrophihabitans_A. Next base: position 1,327 of record JBDSAN010000431.1, on the reverse strand, counting down.
ACCCGGGACGCGGGCATGCCGGTCCGTTCCAACGTCCGCGCCACCCGATCAGGCAGTTCCTGATCGCTGATGTTGCGGGCCGACAGGTTGACCGCGACGCTGATCGGCGTGCCGTCAGAGCAGGCATCGCGGCACTGCACCAGCGCGGCTTCGAGCACCAGCGGCGTGAGCGCCTCGATCAGGCCGGTCGATTCGGCCAGCGGGATGAACCGGTCCGGGCCGAGCACGCCCAGGGTCGGGTGATTCCAGCGAACCAGCGCCTCGACGCCGGTCACCGCGCCGGTGGCCAGGTCGATCTTGGGCTGGTAGTGCATGATCAGCTGTTCCGGGTTGGTGTTCAGTGCCACTCGAAGGTCTGCCAGCAGGGCTAGCCGCTCGATCCGGCCACGGTCCATTTCCGGGCCGTACACGGCCACCCGCAGGTCGTTGGCCTTCGCCTCATACATCGCGGTATCTGCTTGTCGCAACAAGTCATTCTGGGCAGCCGGCCCATTGGTCACCGCGACCCCGACACTGCATTCGGGGGTCAGCATGGCCTCCTCGAACCGCACCGGCTGGGCCAGGTTGTCAGCCACCACGGTGGCCAGTTCAGCGGCCCGGTCCACCCCGCCGGTCAGCTCCGGGATCAGGATCGCGAACTCGTCACCGCCGAGCCGGGCAACCGTTGCCGAGGCTGGCAGGCATTCCAGCAGCCGCTCGGCGACCACCTTCAGCAACCGGTCGCCGACCTCGTGTCCGAGGATGTCGTTGACCTCTTTGAACCGGTCGAGGTCCAGCAGCAGCACCGCCGCCTGGCCCCGGTTGGCATCCAGTGCGAGCTGGATCTGCTCGCTCAGGTGCGAGCGGTTGACCAGCCCGGTCAGCGAGTCGTGGGTCGCGTCATAGCCGAGCCGCTCGACCAGCCGGGTGCTGCGGATCGCTACCGCAAGGTGCCCGGTCAGGGTCTGCAGCAAGGTCAGGTCGTCGTCGGTGAAGGTGGCGGTCTCGCCCAGCCGGTCCATCACGGTCAGCGTTCCGGACGAGCCACTTGATCGCGGCAGCGCGACCACCACCGCATCGCGCAGGCCTCGATCGGTCAGCCACCGGCGCAGGCCACGGTCCTTCGTGGTGCGGGCGGCCAGGGTCGGTTCCTCCTGGGCGAGCGCGCGCACCACGATCCAGTCCGACCGGTCGACGTCGCTACGGCTGACCACCAGCCGCTCGTCCTCACCGATCGTCAGCAGCAGCGCCGGCGTCGGATCGCTGTCCTGGCCGGCCAGATCGGCCGCACCGGTACGTGACTCGACGATCATCACCTGCACGGTGGCCGCTCGCAGCAGGGTCCGGA
>JBDSAN010000430.1:0-9034 GCA_039922115.1 Jatrophihabitantaceae bacterium | reverse complement strand
CAGTTGACCACCGGCTGGAACCTGAACCGGCCCATGCCGCGTAGGTACGGGGCCCGCCGGAGCAGCCGGCTGCTGAGCGCCACGAGGCGGCAAGTCCCGATCTGTTGTTCGGGCCAGGCCGGCGTAGGTGCCTTAGCTCAGCGGGCGGACTCGCAGCGACGGGTTGCTGGGTGTGAGGCCTGCCAGGTGCGCCCGCTCGAGCAGCACGGCGGCGGCGGCATAGCCTTGATCGCCGAGATCGCGGGTGAACTCGTTGACGTAGAGGGCGATGTGTTGAGCTTGAACGTCGGGCTCCATCACGTCGGCATGCGCGGCAACGTAGGCCGCGGCCGCGGCCGGGTTGGCCCAGGCGAACTCGACGGATGCCCGGATCGTGCTGCTCAGCGCTGCGGTGTCCAGGCCGCGCCTGGACAGGATCGCGCCGAGCGGGATCGGTAGCCCGGTATCGGACTCCCACCATTCACCGAGGTCGACCAGCGCTCGGAGCCCGAAGTCCGGGTAGGTGAACCGGGCCTCGTGGATCACCAGGCCGGCGTCGTACTGGCCGTCGCGCACCGCGGGCATGATCGAGGCGAACGGCACCACCTCGATGCGGGCCGGCTGCTGGTCGCCAGCCCAGAGCCTGAACAGCAGGTAGGCCGTCGAGCGTTCGCTGGGCACCGCGACGGTGCGCCCGGCCAAGCTCGTCAGGGCCGCCTTGCCCGGCCCGTCCCGGGTCAGGACGAGTGGGCCACAACCGCGCCCGAGCGCGCCGCCGCATGGCAGCAACTCGTACTGGTCCATCAGCCAGGGCAGCCCGCCGTAGGAAACCTTGACGACATCGAACTCACCGCGCTCGGCAGCGGTGTTGGTGACGTCGATGTCGGCGAAGGTCACCTCGACGGCCGGACCCGTTACCAGTCCGTGGACCCAGGCGTGAAAGACGAACGTGTCATTCGGGCAGGGTGAGAAAGCGAGTTTGAGAGCAGCCACTGCCACCTACTTCACTGGTTCGGCAAGCCAGACGGGGCCCTGCCGCCCGACGGTGCAACGTTACTCTGGCTGCCCGCAGGCTTGCCCGAGCGACTAAATTCAGCGGTGGTCGGCTGCTATCCCAACGGTTGGGTGCCGCGAGCCGGTGAACGTGCGACAGGGGTGCTGGATGAACTGTGTGACGCTTGCGGGCACGGTGACTGATCGGCGACAGCTAGCCGGTTGACGTAGCTCGCTGCCGCGAGTTATCTGATTGGTCATGATCAGTAGACGCCTGTTCACCGCAGCTACCTGTTTGACGCTGACCGCGGCTTCGATGGTGTCGGTTAGTTTCGGCTCCGCCGCCGATGCCACCGCCACCGGCCACTCGCACTGCGCCTCGGGCGCGCATACCCTTTCGCGCTATGGCGATCAGGTCTACCCGGAGACCGGCAACGGCGGTTACCGCAGCCTGCACACCGACGTCCATCTGGTCTATGACGCGACAACGAACCTGTTCCGGCCGGGCAATCATGTCGACCTGACCGATCGGGCCACCCAGTGCCTGACCGACTTCAGCCTGGACCTCGAACGCAGCTCGCCCGACCCGGTGGCAGGTCCGAAGCTGACCGTCGGCTCGGTGACGGTGAACGGCCGGCCGGCGGCGTTCCGGTTCGTCCAACCGACCTACCCCGGCGATCCGAAGGGTCAGGACGATCCGGATCCGCGCGCGCACCAAGCTGGCCAGCAGAATCCGGTCGGCGGCCCGCTGCACAATTCGCTGCCACCTGCCTGCGAACCGGAACTGACCGGCGATTCACCGAATGCCCAGGACGGCCAGCCGTGCCCGGCGAACAAGCTGGTGGTGATCCCCGCGCACCCGATCAGGTCGGGCGCGACGTTCGTGGTCACGGTCAACTACACCGGCCGGCCCGGCCTGCACCTGGATGGGGACGGTTCGACCGAAGGCTGGTTCCGATCGAACTCGCCAGCTGGTGACGGTGGCTTCGTGACCACCGAACCGGTGGGCACCGAGGACTGGATGCCACTGAACAATCACCCGAGCGCCAAGGCCAGTTACGACTTCTATGACACCGTCAACGCGGGTAAGACCGCGATTGGCAACGGCATCCTGGTTTCCACGAGCCACCATGGCCCCGATGCCACTTTCCCGGCCGGGTCCACCACCTGGCATTGGCGGATGGCTTCGCCGATGGCCAGCTACCTGGTTGAGAACAGCGTTGGCGCCTTCGACCTGACCGAGCGAACAGCTCGTAATGGCATCCACTTCTACGAAGCACAGGCCAGCTCGCTGAGCCTCGCGCGCAAGCAGGCGAACCTGGCGATCATGAAGCAGCAGGCAGATATCACCGCCTTTCAGAGCCAGTTCAACGGGCCGTTCCCATTCAGCTCGGACGGAGTGTTGATCGGCAAGCCGGCTGCCAGCTTTGAGGAAGAGATGCAGGCAATGATCACCTTTGCCGGCGGCGCGATCGACCTGGACACCTTCTATCACGAGAACATGCATCAGTGGTGGGGTGACAATGTCACCGAGTCGAACTACAACATGACCTTCTTCAAAGAAGGTATGGCCACGCTGGGGGAGTACCTGTTCGCGGCCCGAACCGCAGGCTCGGCCGGCGGCCCGGCGGCGTTTCAGGCGAGCCTGGTCAAGCAGTTCAATGCGAACTACGCCAAGGCCGGCGGCTTCTGGCAGGACGCCCCGTCCAAACCCACTGCGTACACCCTGTTCGATGGCTCGTCCACCTATGACCGGCCAGGCACCGCCTACCTGGCGTTGCGCCAGATCCTCGGCGCGAGCCGGTTTAACGATGCATTGCAGCAGATTCAGCGTCAGTACGGTGGCGGCACCATCAACGAGCGACAGCTTGAGGCCGGCTTCGCCCGCTGGCTACCCAATCGAAGTGCCGATTGCCTAGAGAAAATCGGCACGTTCTTCAGCCAGTGGTTCGATACCGGCTACCCCAGCGCCAGCGGGGCGAGCAAGCCGTCGATCACCGGGCCAGGGCTGGCCGGCGGCGGTTTCTACGACAAGCACGGCGGCTGCCGGTAGTAAGTGGCCATCAGACATGCCACCGCCTCCCGGCGCGATCGCTAACGATCGGTGTCGAGAGGCGGTGGGACCAGCCTTGTGTCGGTTTGGCTACTGCCTTGGCTGACAGGAGTGCCAGCGAATTCGGCCGGAGACCGAACTGGTACCGGCCTAGCAGAAAACCGAGTCGCAGGCGGGACCAACGCTGCTGAAGCTTCCCTCGACGCAGCGCCGTTCGTCGCTGTCAACGGCTTCTGCTTGCAACTGCAGGATTTCCTCCATGGTGCCTTCCGTCCTTTCCGATGGTTTCACCGAGTTGTGGACCCTGCTATGCGCAGATGCTGCCCCGGCTGCTGGTGGTGAGCAGGTTGCACGAGAACACGTCGTCCTCAACAACTTCTGCTTGAAGCTGCAGGATTTCCTCCATCGCTGATCCCTCCCTTCTACGGTGTTGTTAGTGCAATGGCCCTCGGCGCAGCGGAATGCACGTCGAGGGTGTCCAGTGGGCTCGGCGCCGGATCGGTCAGTTGCCGCAACGCGAGCAGGATCCCCGCCGAACCTGACCAGAGGTCGGCCGATAGCCGCTGACCCGGTTCGCCGAGCCAGCAGATCCCGTCATCGCGGGGGACCGCGTAGCGAAATAGGCCGCGAGCACTGGTGAATCCGGCATCGATCAGTTCAGGGCGGCCGAGTCGTCGCCCGACCTCGGCCAGCGTCGTTGCCAGGCCGGCCACGCCGGGGAACAGCCCGGGAAAGACCGCGAACCGGACCGTGCACACCCGCAGGCAGCGCTCCAGGGTGTCGGCCGCGCTGACCTCGCCATCGAACTCGGCCTCCGGACGATGCTGCAGGTAGCGCGAGAGCACCGAGGCATAGCCGGCGCTGCCTGCAAACAGGTACGGAAAGACCCGGCGGTCGGCAAGCGCGGTCTTGAAGCCCAGGCCGTCCACCGGCATTGGCTCGGCGAAGGCAAGTTCATCCTGCAGCAGGCGCATTCCCCAGTCGAACAGGCGAGGATCGCCGTTGGCCCGATGCAGTTGGTAGAGCGTCAGCGCGACCCCGGTACGCCCGCCCACTAGTCCGGATTGGTTGGTCTTGCTGAGCTGCGCGGTGAGCTCGGAGTCAGTGTCGGCGATACCGTCGACGAGTCGCTGGGCCAGCTCCAGCCAGCGCTGCTCACCGGTGCGCTGGTAGTGCAGCAGCAGGCCGTACGCGGTGCCGGCCGCACCGCTGCCGAAGGTGGCAACGCTGCTGTTCTGGGGGTGCTCGGCAGCGGCTAGCAGCAGTTGCTCGGCCGCCTCGACCTCACCGAACTCGGCCAGTACGTAGGCGATGCCGGCGCTGCCGAACAGCATCCCGGGTGGGGTGCTGCTGATAGCGGCCAGCGAATCGTCACGTAGGCGGCCGATCACCGCCGGATCGCAGCTACGGCCGGCCCGTTGCAGGGCGTACAGCACGCCGGCCGTTCCGGCAGCCAGCGCTCGGGTATTGGTTTGATAGCCCAACGGGATCGTCGGGTAGACCCGAGTCGGGTGGTCGATCTCGACCATGGCTTCCAGCGAGTCGGCGGTGCGCTCGGCCAGCCAGCGCAGCGAGCCGGCAAGATCGTCGCGGATCGCTTGCGGCCCTGGCAGAACTGAGTCCTGAGCGTGGTCGTAATACCGGGTGGCCCGATTCCACAGCTGGGGCTCGATCGGGGCAAGCTCGACCAGATCGGCTTGCAGGTGACTGAGCACCGGTGGATGTCGTTCGACTGATTCATGTACCGGAAACAGCAACATCAGGGCCAGCGCACCGAAGCCGAACCGGTCGAGTTCGCAGGCGTCGCGTTCGGCCGTGGCCCGCGGCTCCGGGTGCTGGTAACCCGGCGTGCCCATCACCCGGCGCACGTTCTCGATCGGTTGCACCGCCTCGAAGTCGATCAGCCGCAGCCGGTCGTCATCGTCGACCAGGACGTTGGTCGGGCTGAGATCGATGAAGACGAAGCCCAGTTCGTGTAGTCGGCGCAATTGCGTTTCGAGCTGGTCCAGTAGCGCGTTGCACCGCCGGTAGTAGTCGGCGAACTCGGCTGCGTCGGCCTCGGTGCGCAGCGCCGGGTGGTTGACCACCATCCAGCGGTACAGCGAGAGCCCCGGTACCCGTTCGGTTACCAGAAAGCTGTGTTCCCAATGGTGAAACAGTTCCACCGGACGCGGGCACAGGCCCGGTGCGTGACCGTGAACGGCTCGCAGCGTCAGGTACTCGCCGTACAGCCGGGCCTTGGCATCGGCGCCATCGCCGGTGTAGCCGTTATGTGCCTTGGCTTCTTTGATGAACAGCGGCTCGCCCTGGGCCGATGTGAACAGGTAGGCCCCACCAGAATTGCTGTGCTGCACGACTTTCTCGAAGGTGTAACCGTGCAATGCGACCGGGCCCGGCGGCCGCTCAGCCGCGTGCTGCTTGAACGGGTCCGACAGCCCTTCCGGCAGCCGGAACTCCGGGACGCGCTTATCGTCGACCTCATGCCCGTCCGGCCCGATCATGGTGTCGATCCGGGTGCCGTCGGCATCGAGTCGGGACCGGCTGCGGAACGCGCCGTAGCGGTAGGAGACGCATTCACTGGCTCCGAACCGCCGGTCGGTGAGTACGAATGGCCCGCTGATCCCGGCAAGTTCGGCCTCAAGGCGTTGCATCACCTGCAGGGCGTCCTGCTCGCTGCTGGGGTAAAGCGCGCAGAACTTACCGGCTTGCACCCGGGCCGCGTGCTTGTCGTGCAGCAGCATGAAGGTGCGGCGGCCGGACAGGTGCTTGAACGGCACGTCCAGCTCAGTGCAGATCAGGGCCACCACGGCCAGCACCGACTGGGCGTTGTCCAGCGAGCTGGAGACGTGCACCTTCCAGCCCTGATCGGGTATCTCGGCACCGACCGGTGACCAATGCGTCCAAGGCCCGGAGTCTCGCTGGACCCAGCTTGCCGGCAGCAGGCCGGGGGTGTAGCGCTTGCCCGGGTCGATGGTGTCCATCGGCTCGTAATAGTCGCGATCTGCGAAGAGGAACGACATATCCAAAGCCATGCGGCCTCACCTTTCACCGATGTGTATTGCCGAGATCTCTGGAATGGTGCTGACGAAGGCGTGCTGGCGGCTGACTTTGCGCACAACCGGTGGGTTCTCGATGTGTTTGCGCTATAAGCACATTCGGCGCGCTAGCGGCATGATCGACCCTCTCAGTAGGCCGTAACACCCCCGGGGCCAGTGAACATAAGGATAGTCTCAAATAGCGCGAGTTAGGTCAAGAAGCACTTAAAAGAATTACTAGTGCTATTCGTCTATTTCATACACGCCTCGCTTGCGCGGATGTGCTCGGCGCATGAGAGAGCTGGCTGATGGCCAGCTGGGGGTGCGGGATCGCCCGGTCGAGCGTCGTGAGCGTGGCTGCCAAGGTCGGTGGCTTCGGCAGGGTGTTCGGCGCGGTAAGCCGAAATCGCATCGGCTGCGCTGACGGCGAACTTGGCAACGGTTATCCCCGCGCACCGCTCGGGCGAACCGCTCGGGCGCACCGCTAGCGAATGCCCTTGCAGGTGGCGCTGATGGTCGCCGTCCAGGTGCCGTCAGGCGCTTGGCTGTCGCTGACCAGTGTCCAGGCCCCGCAGCCGGGAATCCGTCAAGTTTGGACTGCGCGGGCGGCGACTCGTGGCAGTGGTAATACGATCCTGCTCGGCCGACAGTGAGGATCGCGATGCCCAGCCTGACCAATGACAACGAGGTTTACCTCCTCGACCTGGGAGCTGAGGAGAACCGGCTCCACCCGGACTGGATGGCCGAGGTGAACCAGCTGCTGGACGCGGTGCTCGCCGCACCGGGGCCGGCCGCGCTGGTCAGCTACGGAACCGGCAAGTTTTACAGCAACGGCCTCGATCTGGCCTGGCTCACCGAGCACGTTGACCAGTTCAGCAGATATCTTCAGGACGTTCAGGCGCTGATGGCCCGGGTGGTCACGCTGCCAGTGGCCACCATCGCCGCCGTGAACGGGCACGCGTTCGGTGCTGGGGCGATGCTGGCGCTGGCGCACGACGCCCGCTTGATGCGTACCGATCGCGGCTACTTCTGCTTTCCCGAAGTGGACATCAACCTGCCGTTCACGCCTGGCATGTCAGCCCTGATCCAGGCCAAGCTGCCGCCGGCCGCCGCGATCGCGAGCATGACGACCGGTCGCCGGTTCGGGGGCGCCGAGGCGGTAACCGCCGGGTTGGTCGACGGCAGCGCTGCCGAGTCGGACCTGCTAGCCGCCGCTATCGAGCAGGTGCGCCCGCTGGCCGGTAAGGACCGTGCCACGCTGGGACGGATCAAGTCGACGATGTTCGACCACGCAGTTCAGGCGTTGCTCGGCAGTATCGAGGGTGACTCCGACTCCAGGTAGCCGGCCGCGGCGACCGTGGCGAAACCGGCCAGGCTCCAACCCGAACCCACCGCGTCGCGCATCGCTTGCCAGCCCTCACCGTGCCGGTCGAGATGGCGGTGGGTAAGCACCACCCGCGTTCGTGAAATCCCTTGCGCGATAAAGGTGATATCGACCTCACTGGTCTTGGTCGGATCGTCCTCGAGTTGCCAGCGGGTGTTGATGTCCCAGCTGAAGCACACTCGCTTCGGCGGCTCGTAGGCCAGGATCCGCGCCCACCGGCACTCGGTCCCGTCCACGCCGCGGTCGATGATGTTGCCGCCGACCCATGGTTGAAACTCCATCTCGGCGAGCTCGCCATCGAGGATGTGCTTGTCGGCGTCCCACCAGGTGCCGATCTCAGCAGTGAAGACTTCGAAGGCGCGCTCGATAGGTGCATTGACCTCGATCGCTGTCGTTACGGTGGTTGGCTCGTTGTCGATAGTCATGGCGCTTCCTGTCCTTCTCGCTCGGCGGCGGCCCGGAAGGCTTGCAACGAGAGCGCCCAGAAGGAGTCGAAGTACTCCCGAATCGCCGCCAGCGCCGCGGGGTCGACCGCGTAAATCCGACGGGTGCCCATCGCGTGGTCGGTCACCAGCCCGGCCGCCTTGAGGATCTTGAGGTGCTGTGACACTGCGGAGCGGGTTACCGGAAGGTCATTCGCGATTTGGGTAACCGCACTGGGACGAGCCGCGATTCGCTCGAAGATCGCTCGACGAGTGGGATCGCCGAGCGCCTCCAGCACCGCCCCAGCGTTAGTGCTCACTAACGTAAGTTACGACTAACCGAAGCAGGCTGTCAAGCGAGAACGGCCCACGGCTCGATGCCGGTCATCACCGGTTGACCGGTCCGAGCCGACTCGTCGATCGCCAACCCGATCAGGTGGTCCTGGCAGGCCTGGGCCAGCGAATAGGGGCCGGCTGCCTCATCGCGCGCCCAGCGCGCCGACTGGACCAGCAGGCTGCACATCGCGATCTCCTCGTCCATCAATCGCAGGCCGAGGAACGGGTTGCGGTAAACCACCTGGCCGTCGAAGGAGATGTGCTCGGTGTCGTAGCCATCCAGGTTGAGGTCGTAGCCCAATTGGCTTCTGTGCAAGGCAGATCGCAGGATCAGCCGGGGTCCAGCCAGCCGGACGACGTCGTCGCCGACGATCTCGCCGTGACTGCCACGGACCACGATGCGACGCATCCGCAACTGGTTGTGCCACTGGTTGTCGGTGAAGTCGTACAGACCTGATTTCCCGTCCCTGAAGTCGATCGTGGCCAGCGTGGTGACTGCCGGCTTGGCTTCGTCATCATCGGTCCAGGCATCTCTGGTCAGCGGATCGACCAGTGGCGCGCTTTGCTGCTGCGCGCTGATCCGGACCGGCCCGTAGCCGGCGTCCAGCAAGCCGCGGATGAGCGAGACCGCGTGATAAGTATGTGTCGAGGAAACCTGCACCGAGCTGGCCCGTCCGATGACACCGCCGCGAACCAGTTCGAGCCGCGCCGCATGAGCCGGCATCAGCAGGTATTGCTCGGCGACCTGTACTGAATCGGTGCCACCGACCTGCTGCCACAGCCCCCGCAGCCCGTCAGTGTCCGGCGCCGGCGGGGTCTCGGCCAGCACCCG
>JBDSAN010000429.1:0-12277 GCA_039922115.1 Jatrophihabitantaceae bacterium | reverse complement strand
CGCATCGCGATCGCTCGCGCGCTGGTGCTGGCGCCCCGACTGGTCGTGTGCGATGAACCGGTTAGCGCGCTGGACCTGTCCATCCAGGCACAGGTGCTCAATTTGCTGGCCGAAATGCAGGCCGAGCTCGGGCTGGCCTACCTGTTCATCTCGCACGACCTGGCCGTTGTGCGCCACCTTGCGCACCGGATCCTGGTGCTGCGCCAGGGCGAGGTGGTCGAGAGTGGGCCGGCTGAGCAGGTGTATTCGCAGCCGAAACACACCTATACCCGGGCCTTGCTGGCGGCCGCGCCGATCCCGGACCCGGCCGTCCAGCACGGTCGCAGCCTGCTGGTCAGCAGGGGCGGGCAGGCTTACGGCTAGATTGCAGGCCATGACCGTCTCCCCAACCGGCCAGCGAGGCAGCCATGCCTGAGGGCCACACGATCCATCGGCTGGCCCGCGAGCAGCAGCGGTTGTTCGGCGGCCAGCCGGTACGGGTGTCCAGCCCGCAGGGCCGGTTCAGCGAGGGCGCCAAGATCCTGGACGGTCGGGTGCTGACCCGCACCCAGGCGATCGGCAAGCACCTGCTGCAGCACTACAAGGGTGCCCCGGCGCTGCACATTCACCTCGGCCTGTACGGCAAGTTCGCCACCGGAACCGGCAGGCCGCCGGCCCCGGTCGGCGCGCTGCGGCTGCGACTCACTGCCGGCTCGGGTGCCTGGACCGACCTGCGCGGCCCGACCGCGTGCGAGCTGATCGAACCGGCCGAGATCGCCACGCTGATCGCCCGGCTCGGGCCGGATCCACTGCGTCCGGACAGCGACCCGCTGCGCGCGCTGCACCGGATCGGCCGCAGCAAGACCCCGATCGGCGCGCTGCTGATGGACCAGCAGGTGGTCGCCGGAATCGGCAATGTTTACCGGGCCGAACTGCTCTACCGGCACCTGATCGACCCGTACCTGCCGTGCCAACAGCTCAGCGCCGAAAGCTGGCTGGCGATGTGGGCCGATCTGGTAACGCTGATGCGGGCCGGCGTGCGCACCGGCCGGATCGAGACGGTGCGGGCGCAGCACCGGCCACGCAAGCGCGGCCCGCTGGCTCGCGATGAGGCCGGCTACGTCTACCGCCGCGCCGGGTTGCCGTGCCGGGTTTGCGGCACCGAGATCCGTACCGAAAAGCTGGTCGGGCGCAACCTGTTCTGGTGCCCGTCCTGCCAGCCACCTGGCTCGCGCGGGGTGCTCGGCTGATGGCGGGCTACCCGAACTTCGACCTCGCGGTGTCCGAGGCCGGCGTGGCAACCGTGACGATCGACCGGCCGGACAAGCGCAACGCGCTCACCGTGGACATGTGGCGCCAGCTGCCGGTGATCTGCGCCGAGCTGGATCGGCTGGCCGAGCTGCGCGCGGTGGTGCTGACCGGTGCTGGGCCGTCCTTCTGCGCAGGCGCTGATATCAGCTCGCTGTCCGAGGACGAGGCCACCATGCGCACCGTGGTTGATGCCGCCGAGCGGGCACTGCGCCAGCTCGCGGTGCCGAGCATCGCCAGGATCAGCGGGCATTGCATGGGCGGCGGCAGCCAGCTGGCGATCGCGTGTGACCTGCGAGTGGCTGATGAAACGGCCAGCTTCGCGGTGCCACCGGCCCGGCTCGGCGTGATCTACCCGCCGTCCTCGATCCGGGCGCTGACCGAGCTGGTCGGACCAGCCTGGGCCAAGCGGCTGATCTTCACCGCTGAGCGGATCGATGCGCAGACCGCGCTGCGGATCGGGTTGGTCGAGCAGGTGGTCGCTGCCGCGGAGCTGGACGGGGCGGTCGATGAGCTGGTCGCCTCGATGCTGCCGCTGTCGCCGATGACCCAGCTGGCCGGCAAGCAGCTGGTGAACCTGATCGCCGATGGTTCCGATGCAGATTCTGCTTATACTGACTGGGTATTGCGGTGGCGTGCCAGCCCGGACGGGGCTGAGGGGCCGCGGGCGTTCCTGCAGCGCCGGCCGCCGGTGTTCGGCTGGCGCCGTCGGATGGGAGACTGACTGTGAAGCTGCTTCTCACGTCCGGGGGCGTCAAGAACCCGAGCATCCACAACGCGTTGATCGACCTGCTGGGCAAGCCGATTGCCGACTCCAACGCCCTCTGCATCCCGACGGCGGAGTACGGGCATCCCAGCTGCACTCCTGCCTCGGCCTGGCGCTTTATCGCCGGGCGGACCCCGGGCCCCATGTGCGAGCTGGGTTGGAAGTCCTTGGGCGTGCTGGAGCTCACCGCGCTGCCCAGCATCGGCGAGCAGCGCTGGGTTCCGTGGGTACGGGAGGCCGACGTCCTGCTGGTGGACGGCGGCGATGCGACCTACCTGTGCCACTGGATGCGCCAGTCCGGGCTGGCGGACCTGCTGCCGTCCCTGCCCGACCTGGTGTGGGTGGGGGTGAGTGCGGGGAGCATGGTGATGACTCCCCGCATCGGGGAGGATTTCGTCAGCTGGACGCCGCCGGCCGGGGACGACCGCACGCTCGGGATCGTCGATTTCTCGATCTTCCCGCACCTGGGTCACGAGCTCCTGCCGGACAACACCATGGCCGAGGCGGAGCGATGGGCGGCCGAGATCGCGGGTCCGGCGTATGCCATCGACGACGAGACCGCCATCAAGGTGACTGACGGCACCGTCGAGGTCGTCTCCGAGGGGCACTGGAGGCGCTTTCCCGCCTCGTTCGACGGCTAGTGCAAAGGCTGCTGCAACGGCTAGGCGGTCGCCAGCACCCGGGACGAGCCGTCCGGGTTGCTGCGCACCTCGATCCGGTCGGCGATCCGCAGCTTCAGCTCGTGCACGTGGCTGACCACGCCGACCACCCGGCCGCCGGCGCGCAAGCCGTCCAGCACGGTCAGCACCTGCTCGAGCACCTCGTCATCGAGGTAACCGAAACCCTCGTCGATCAGCAGCGTGCCGAGGTCGATGCCACCGGATTCGGCACGGACGATGTCGGCCAACCCGAGCGCCAGGGACAGCGACACGTAGAAGGTCTCGCCGCCGGACAGCGTTGCCGGGTCGCGGGTGCGGCCGGTGTGCAGATCGAGCACCCGCAGGCCCAACCCGGACCGGGCGTTGCCGGTGCGGGCATCGGAATGCTCGAGCAGGTAACGGCCCTCGCTGATCCGGGTCAGCTGGCTGTTGGCTGCGGCCAGGATGTCGGCGAACCGCCGGACCAGCACGTAGGTGGTGAGTTCCATCTTGAGCTGGTTCTCGCCGAGCCCGGCCACCAGGTTGCCAACCCGGATCGCCGGGGCGGTCTCGCTCCGCACCTTGTCGGTGCGCCGCAGCGAGCCGGTTACCCGAGCGCCGTGCTCGATCGCCGCTTGACTACGGCCGCTGGCAGCTCCGTGTGCCTGGGCGGCCCCATCCTCGGCCTGCACCGCCGCCTGCACCGCCTGGTCGAGGCCAGCCTGGTCGGCCGCCGGATCGTCCAGCGCCGGATCGGTCAGCTCCGGTGAGCCCAATCGAGCCTGCACAGCGGTGACCTGCTCGTCATGCTGCTTGACCAGGACCCGCAGCCGAGCCAGCGCGGAACTGCTGCGCTGCGCGCGTTGCCAGTCGTCCTGATCGTTGAATTCGGCTGCGGCCAGCGCGGCGGTGAAGCCGGCGCCGGCCTGCCGTGCCGTTGCGACTGCCGCGCTGGCATTCGCGGTGGCGGTGGCGGCGGCCTCGATGGCAGCGAGGCCGCGTTCGAGATCGGCGACCCGCGCGATCACCGTCGGGTAACCGTCGCGAGCCAGGTGCACGGCGAGCTCGTCCTGCTCGATGGTGGCCTGCAGGGTGCTCGATTGCTGGGCCAGGGTGGCATCCTGGCGGGCGGCGGTGTGCAGTTGCTGGTCGAGTTCGGCCAGTTCCCGATCGAGTTCGGCCAGGCCGGCATCTAAGGCAGCGACCCGGTCGGCTTCGGCCTGCACCGCTGCCAGCTTCGTCCCAGCAGCGTCGAGCTTGCGCTGGGCTAGCTTCGGAGTGAGCTGTTCGGCCTGCAATTGCAGGCGAATCAGCTCTGCCTGCTGATCGGCGAGCAGCCGCCGCCGCTGCTCGACGTCGCTGCTGAGCCGGCGCAGCTCGTCCTCAGCGCTGGTCACCTGATCCTGGCTGACGTAGCCGGCGGCCGGCCTGGCCGGTTTCGGGTGTTCGATCGACCCGCAGACCGCGCATGGGTCGCCGGTCTGCAACGCGAGTCCGAGCTCGCTGGCGATGCTGGCCCGCCAGCTGGTGCGCAACGCCGCGAGCCGTTTCTGTTGCTGCTCGGCGGCTTCGAAAACCTCCCGGGCCAGCTGCTGATTCTCCTCGGCTTCCTGAGCGGCGCGCGCGGCCAGCCGGGCTGCCTGCAGCCGGGCCGCGGCCCGGTCGCGCTCGCCGACTAGCCCGTCGAGCTGGCCGGCGGCCAGGATCGCGCGTTCGCGGGCTTCGGCCAGCTCGGCTCGGCGTTCGGGCAGTACCGCCTGCTGGCGTGCTGACTGCTCGATGAACTCGGCAAGTTCCTGCTGGGCTCGGCTCAGCTGGGCTAGTTCGGCGTTCCGGGCGATGAGGCCACGCTCGCGGCGCAGCTCGACCGCAAGCGTTCCGATGGTGGTCCGGTGCCGTGCCGAAGCCTCGCGCAGCCGGGTTTCATCCGCCCCGTACAGGGTTTCCGGCAGCTGATCACGCGCTCGGGTTTGTGCGTCCTGGGCGAGGTCGGACTGCTGGATGGCAGTAGCCAGCGCTTGTGCGGACGGGCTGACCCGCAGCGCCCGCTCGGCCGCGGCGAGTTCAACCCGGCGCGCCTCGACCTGCTCAGCCGCGTCGAGCAGCCGCTGGCGCTCGTCGCGCAGCGTCGTGCGAGCAGCCCGGCGCCGGGTGAGGTCGCGGCTGTGCTGGGCTTGCGCATCGGCCCGGCGGCGGTGCTCGGTGCACTGGGCATGGCTAGCGGCCAGTTGCTGCTCCCGGTCGGCCAGCGCCGCCTGCAACTGGTCGAGGTAGCCGGCCAGCGCGGCCCGGTCGCCGGCCTCGGCGAGCCGATCAAGCTCGGCTGACTGCTCATCGGTCAGGCCCACCGCGCCCGCGTAGGCATGGCTGGCCCGGCGGACCGCGTCGAGTGCGGTGGTGCGTCGCTGCTCGGCCACCCGGCGTCCTTCGATCAGCTGGTTCTGGGTGGCGGCGATCAGCTCGGTGCCGAATAGCCTTTGTAACAGGGATCGTTTGGCGCTGGTATCGGCGCGCAGGAAGTTCGCGAACTCGCCCTGCGGCAGCAGTACGGTCTGGACGAACTGGGCGTGGCTGAGCCCGACCGCCCGGGTGATCTCGTCCTCGACATCGCCGAGGTTGTGCGAGAGCAACTCGCCGGCGAGCTGATCGTCGGGTGAATTCAGCCGCCACAGCTTGACCGTCATGCTGATCGGGGTGGTTCCGGTGCCGCGTTTCTTCGGTCGCTCGAAGCTGGGGGTGCGCCTGATCCGGTAGATCCCGCTCTGGGTTTCGAAGACCAGCTCAACGACCGGTTCGGTGGCTGGTGCCGCGTGGTGGGACTTGAGCCGTTCCGCGGTGGCCGCGCGCTGGGCGAGCTTGCCGTACAGGGCAAAGCTGATCGAGTCGAGGATGGTGGACTTGCCGGCGCCGGTCGGTCCCTCGATCAGGAACAGGCCGTTGTCGCCAAAGCGGGCAAGGTCAATGTCCACCTGACCGGCGAACGGTCCGATCGCGGTCAGGCTGAGCCGGTGCAGCCGCACTCAGCCACCGCCGCCGGTTGCCGCGATGCTCAGCGCGGACTGGTAGGCCTGCTCGAACAGGTCAAGTTCGGTGTCGTCAGCCGGCGTCCCGGTGACGTGACTGATGAAATCATCGCCGAGCTCGCGGGGCCGGCGCTCGACAATCGCGGTGGCTGCCGAGGTGCCGGCGGGACTGGCACCAGCTGGCTGGTGTTGCACTTGCAGCACCTGGGGAAAGTGCGACTTGACCCGATCGAAAAGCCGATCGGGCCGGACCCGGTCGGTTACCGTGAGCCGCACCCAGTCCTCGGAATGGCCCTTGATTGCCAGCAGTTCGGCGAGGGTGCCGGTGAGTTCGGCCATCTCGCGGGGTTGCCGGATCGCGACGTGCTGCAGTGCCGGCAGCTGGCCTTCGATCAGGTCGACCAGCGTGACCGATTTGTGCTGCGCCAGCTCGGAAAACGAGTACCGCAGCAGCGAGCCGGAATAGCTGAGCACGGTAGCGGTGCGGCTGCGTGGCTGCTGGGCGCCGTGCAGGTGGCCGAGCGCGACATAGTCGATGCCGTCGAAGGTGTCGGCCGCGACGCTGTCGACGCCGCCAACCGCGATCGAGCGCTCGCTGTCGCTGGTGATGCCGCCGACCACGAAGGCGTGCGCCATCACCACCGAGCGGGTGCCGGTCCGGGTGGCCAGGTCTGCGCGGACCCGATCCATCGCGGCGGCCATGACCGCTTGGTGCGAGCGGGGCAGCGGCTGGTCGCCGGTAGCGAGCGCGGTCCGCGCGGCATCCGGGTCGAGGTAGGGCAGCGGGTAGATCGCGACCGGCTCGGCGGTAGTGCTGCTGGTGAGCAGGACCGGCTCGCCGATGCGGCTCAGTTCGGTGCGTAGTTGCAGGCGGTCGGTGAACAACCGCGAACCGAAACCGAGCCGGATCGCCGAATCATGGTTGCCGCCGGTGACGATCACCGTGGTGTGCCTGGTGAGTTCGGCGAGGGTGTCGGCGAACAGCGTGACGGCTTCGACCGGCGGCACCGCGCGGTCATAGATATCGCCGGCGATCAGGACGGCCCCGATGGGGGTGCCGTCCGGCGGCTCGGCGACCAGTTTGATGAGCTGCTGCAGCACGGTCCGCTGGGCATCGAGCAGGTCGACGCCATGCAGCATGCGACCCAGATGCCAGTCGGAGGTGTGCAGCAGTCGCATACCTACGAAGCTACAAGTCGCCACCGACGAAACCGGGCAACGACGCAGGTGTCGGTGGAGTGGGTGGACGCTCGCCGAGCATGGCGAGGTTGTCGGTGTCGGTGTTGCCCTTCGCTCAAGGTCAGGATGCCCAGGGTGAGGTTGTCGAGATCGGTCGCGCCACCGTCAGCCCACGCCACGACGTGGTGGCGCTGGGTCCATTCTGGTGGTTGGCCGCAGTCGGGGAAGCTGCAGCCTTGGTCGCGGGCGATCAGGGCGACGGTTTGGGCGCGGGTCGCTATCCGCTTCGTGCGGCCTTCGGCCAGTACCGCGCCGCGGGCGTCGCGGATCAGCAGGGCAAGTGCGGCCTCATCAGCCAGTCGTAGCGCGGCGTCGGTGGTGATGAGCTGCCCGAATGAGGTTTGGGCCCAGCCGTCGCGGTCGTGGAACTGTTCGGCGGTCATGGTGATGATGACCTGGACGGGTGCGCCGGAGTCGGTCAGCTCGGTGCGCCGGATCGCGAAGCCGGCGAACTCCTCCAGCGCGTCGTGCATCCGTTGGGTGTGGCTGCGCTGATCGGGGGTGCCGTCCTCGGCTGGGCGGGGTGCCGCCTTGGCGTTGAGCAGGGCTTCGAGCAGGGCACCGCAGAGTCCGGTCAGGTGGCCGTGCAGCTCATAGGTGCCGTCGCTGTTGCGGATCAGGGCCAGGCTGCGTAGCCGTTGCTGTTCGGCCTCGGACGCCAGCATCCCGTCCGGGTCGAGGTAGGCCAAGATCCGTTCACCGAGTTGACCGAGCTGATGAGGACGCAGCGATTCGGCGGCCTGCACCAGGCTCAGCTCAGCGGTGTCGATCTCGGCCGGTGCCACGGTCAGCGGGATCCGCTGCAAGCTCGTGACGATCGCGCGTGCCTGCTCCACCGACAGGCTGCCCTCGGCTTGCGCTTCGGCCACCAGCGGCCACCTCGGAGCGAGCGTTTCGCCGGTGATCGAGTGGCGCGGTCCGCCTGCCTCGGCCGCGTTGACCCGCCGTTTCGCCTCATGGGGCGAGGCCAGCAACACCTGCTGCAGCAGCGCGGCGGTGTTGGTCAGCGATAGTCGCTGAGCCAAGCCGCGTGCGGTGATCTCGGCCAGCAACGCATGCTCGGCACTGACCTGCCGGCGCCACAGCAGCTCACGCTCACGCAGCTCAGCAAGCAGCTCGCCATCACTGAGCCTGCCGAACAAACCAGCCGACACATCCTCCAGATAGCCCGACCCCGCAGCCACGAACTCGCGCAACGCCGAACTCGCCACCCCACCCGTCAGCTGCTCCATCACGATTAAAACCCTACGACAAGGGTCTGACAACAATCGCGGGCAAGCCAAGAACAGGCTGAGAAAGTCAGGCAAAAACCGGTCAGTCAGCCACCGCATGCAACCCAGTCGACGGGACGACCTCGAAGCTGACCGGCGGCGCATACCCACGCCCGCCGAAGGCACCATCGAGCGCGACCACGGCCGCTCGCGCTTGCCGGGGCTCGAACAGCCCGATCACGCAACCGCCGAAACCACCGCCGGTCATCCGCGCCCCGTACGCATCGAAGGCGAGCATCACCTCGACCGCGAGGTCGACCTCCGGCACGCTGTTCTCGAAATCGTCGCGCATGCTGACGTGCGAGGCAGTCAGCAGCGGCCCGATCTGGCGCAGCTGGGACGTCCGCAGCAGGTCCGCGCACGCCAACGTCCGGTCGTTCTCGGTAATCACGTGCCTTGCCCGCTTGCGCAATCGCTCGTCGGTGAGCCGATCCATCGCATCCGCAAGGCCATCCAGGCCGATATCGCGCAAGGCGGGCACCCCCAGCGCAAGCGCTGCCGCCTCGCAGTCGGCTCGACGTTCGCCATACAAACCATCGGTTAACTGGTGCGGCGCCCGGGTATCGGTCACCAGCAAGGTCAGCCCGGCGGCGGCCAGGTCTAGCGGCACCGGCTCGACGTCCAGCGTCCGCATGTCGCACAGCAATGCCGTGCCAGCTTCAGCAAAAACCGAGGCCAGCTGGTCCATCCCACCAGTCGGCGCACCGACGAAATCATTCTCGGCCTGTCGAGCTACCGAGACCAGCTCCGAGCGCGAAAGCCCCAATCCGAAAAGGTCATTCACCGCACCGGCCACCGAGCATTCCAGTGCCGCCGACGATGACAGGCCAGCCCCGGTCGGCACATTGCTGTCAACCTCGATCGAAACCCCACCGAGCTGGTGACCGCGCTCGCGCAGCGCCCACAGCACCCCGGCCAGGTAGCCGGCCCAGGCCTGATCGCCGGTCAGCACGCCTGGTTCCAGCGAAGCCAGCGCCAGCTCGATCGGCTCGCCCAGCTGGCGTGAAACCACCTCGACCACCGGATCGTCCAGTGTTGAGGCCACCGCTAGGCAGCTGTTGCCGATCGCCAGCGGCAGGCAGAATCCGTCGTTGTAATCGGTGTGTTCGCCGATCAGGTTCACCCGGCCCGGAGCCAGCCAGCGAACCTCAGACACCGGCGCCGGTCCGCTGGCTGAACGCCCAGGCATCGGCGACCATCTCATCCAGCCCACGGGTTGGTTGCCAGCCGAGCACCTGCCGGGCCAGCTCGTTGGACGCGACCAGCACCGCCGGATCGCCTGGCCGGTTGGCCGCATCCACGGTCGGTGTCGGTAGCCCGGTCACCCGCCGGACCGCTTCGACCACCTCGCGCACCGAGGAGCCCGAGCCGGAACCGAGATTGCAGATCAGCTGCCCGGTGTTGGAGTTCGTCCAGTCCAACGCACGCAAATGCGCATCGGCCAGATCCAGCACGTGGATGTAGTCGCGCACGCAGGAGCCGTCCGGAGTGGGGTATTCGGTGCCGTTGATCTGCAGCACCTCCCGTTCGCCGCGGGCAACCTGCAGCGCGATCGGGATCAGGTGGGTCTCGGTGGCATGCCGCTCGCCGATCGCCACGCCCGGCGCGAGCTTGGCGCCGGCCACGTTGAAGTAACGCAGGCTGACCGCCGCGAAGCCATAGGCCACCGCGTAGCCGGCCAGCATCTGATCGACGGCAAGCTTGCTCGCCCCGTATGGATTGGTCGGACGGGTCGGCGCCGATTCCAGGATCGGGACCGATTCCGGCTCGCCGTAGGTCGCTGCCGATGAGGAGAACACCACCCGGCGGACCTGGTGCCGGCGCATCGCCTCGAACAGCGCCAGGCTGCCGGTGACGTTGTTCTGCCAGTACCGCTCAGGTTGGGCGACCGATTCGGCTACCAGCGACTTGGCCGCGAAGTGCAGCACCGCCTCGATTCCGCCGCCGGCCAGCACCGAATCTGCTTCGGTGATCGAGGCCTGGACGAATTCGGCGCCGGCCGGCACCGCGTCGGCATGGCCGGTGGAAAGGTCGTCCAGCACGGTGACCTGATGGCCGGCTTCCAGCAACTGGGCGGCAACCACGCTAGCGACGTAGCCAGCCCCGCCGGTGACCAATACCCGCATGCCGCAAGCTTCCCGTCAGCTCGTCCGAGCCACCGACCCTACACTTGAAGCCAACCGCCCGAACCGACAGGAGCTACCCACAGTCCGATGAACAGCACCGTGCTCAATATCTGCATCGTGCTGGCGCTGATCATCGTCGAGGGCCTATTCGTGGCCGCCGAGATCGCGCTGGTGTCCCTGCGTGAAGGCCAGGCCAAGGCGATGGCTGATGGTGGCCGGCGCGGGCAGGCGGTGGCGCGGCTGCTGGCCGACCCGAACCGGTTCCTGGCGGCCGTCCAGATCGGGGTTACCTCAACGGCGTTGCTGTCCTCGGCCTTCGGCGCGGTCACCCTTTCAGAATCGGCCAAAAAGGCATTGATCCGGCACGGAATGGGTGACACGCTGGCCAGCGCGATCGGCATCATCGGGGTGACCCTGGTGATCTCATTCGTCACCCTGATCGTCGGCGAGCTGGTGCCCAAGCGGCTCGCGCTGCAACGACCCGAAGGCGCCGCGCGGGTGTTCGGGCCGACCCTGGACCGGCTGGCGCGGGTAGCCCGGCCGGTGATCTGGCTGCTGTCCAAGTGCACCAACGGCGTGGTCCGGATACTCGGTGGCGATCCGAACGCGGGCCGGGACAGCATCAGTGAGGACGAGCTGCGCGGGCTGGTCGCAGCGCATGAATCGCTTTCCTCCGACGAGCGGCGGCTGATCGACGATGTGTTCGCGGCCGGCGAGCGTTCGGTCAGTGAGGTGATGATCTCGCGCACCGAGGTGACCTTTCTGGAGGCGAGCACCCCGATCGGACGGGCGTCCCGGCTGGCCGGCGACTCGCCGCACTCGCGCTACCCGGTGATCGGACGCAGCAGCGACGACGTGCTGGGCTTCGTCCACATTCGCGACCTGTTTCTCGGCACCAACGGCAACGGCAACGGCAACGGCAACGGCAACGGCAACGGCAACGGCAACGGCGGCAACGCCAACGGCGCCGACCGGCCACGGACCATCGGCGATCTGGTGCGTGAGGTCAAGGTGCTGCCCGGCTCGAAGAAGGTGCTGTCCGCGCTGAGCGAGATGCGCCGAGAAGGCCACCACCTGGCCATCGTGGTCGATGAGTACGGCGGCACCGACGGCATCGTCACGCTAGAGGACCTGATCGAGGAGGTCATTGGCGATATTCGCGACGAGTACGACGAGGCCGAGCGGGCCACCCACCGACTGACCGGCGGCGTCGTCGAGGTGGACGGCCGATGCAACCTGGACGAGTTCGCCGAGTTCACCGGCCTGGAACTGCCGGGCGGGCCGTATGAGACGGCCGGCGGGTTCGTGATGGCCCAACTGGGCAAGCTGCCCGAGGTAGGCGACCGGGTCGAGGTGGCCGGCCATATCGTCCAGGTACTCGAAGTGGACGGCCGGCGGGCGGCCCGGCTGCGGGTCGAACCGCTGCCGGACCTGCCCAGCGAACCGCTGCCCGAACCTGCCCAGGGCTGAATCGCTGAGCATCGACCACCATCAGAAGCGAGACGGTGGCACCCAACCCGTCCTGGCAACGGACGGTGAACAAGAGGCTGCGGTCGGTAGTCCGGTCTAGGGCGATTAGGCCTCATCTCAAATTTAGGTGACGTTATCGCTGGCGGTTGCCCGGTCACCGGCCGATGATGGTCGCAGGACGACTCGTAACCGACGTGAACTCGAACGTTGTGAATCCAACGACGTGACTCGAAACTGACGGGTTAGGAATTTTGCTGTGGCACACCCGCGATACGCATCCGCTGGCGCTCGCCTGAACCTCTCGCCGACCAGAAGCCTGGCCGGCACCGTGGCACTTACCCTGGCGATGGTGCTGGCACTGCCCGCGCTCAACCACAACTGCGGCGACCGGCTCTCAGCGGCGACCGGTGGCCAGCCGGCAGCCCTGGCCGGCTCGGCGAGCAGCACGGCACCGGCC
>JBDSAN010000428.1:0-10968 GCA_039922115.1 Jatrophihabitantaceae bacterium | reverse complement strand
CCTGCACCTGCGCATGCAACGAGGACAGCCGCGACTCGATATCAGCCGAACCCGAGGACAGCTGCCCGCTGACCGAATGCAAATCAGCCGAGGTCACCTTGATGTTCGACATGGGGGATCACCTTCCGATTTGGATCTTGCCTGACAGCCGTAGATTACCGGCCCGGATCCGACGATGTATCCCAAACAGGCGAACTGTGGATAACCCACCCAGCCGCTACGGTGACCAACGGCGCACCACGGTCACGATCGGCTTCAACACCGAGCGTTCGAAAGCAACGCCGCGACCCCGCCCGCAGGCTTGACGCCCGATGCGGCCAGCATCAAGTGGCGATGTCGGAGCGCCAACCTTGGCGCACCACCTTGGGGCATCTTTCCAACCCCGAGGCCGAGGCGTAAGAGCGATGGAGCAAGTTCTGGACAATCCTCACGGGATGGCCACAATTGTGGCCCTGAGCACTGAGTCGCTGCGAACGGTTCGGGATGACCTGAGCGAGATGGTCGACAGGGTCGAGCGTCACCACGCGCGGTTGGTGGTCACCCGAAACGGTCGACCGGCTGCGGTGCTGATCGGCCGTCGAAGCCAGACCGACGAACCTAGCTGGGTCGGCGCGTAGACGACCATCGGACGTCGAGTCGATGCTGCCGGCACCGAACTATCCGCCACGATGTCAGAATTTCAACCTTATGCGCCTCCTGGGACAGCTTTCCAACCCAGTACTCCGGCGTGGCCAGTGATCGGCGAGCTGTGGACATGAGCGGCCAGACGCGCCACAATTGTGGCCATGAGCATCGAGTCGCTGCGGACGGTCCGGGACCACTTGAGTGAGATGGTGGATCGCGTTGAGCATCATCACGAGCGGTTGGTGGTTACCCGTAACGGTCGGCCGGCGGCGGTGTTGATCAGTCCGGATGATCTGGCTCAGCTGGAGGAGACGATCGACGTGTTGGGGGATTCCGAGGCGCTGGCCGATATCCGTGAGGCGGACGCGGCCTACGTTCGTGGTGATGTGGTGCGCGGCGTGGATGCTGTTCGTGGATTGCGCGGGTGAGTTCGCAGCAACCCTACGAGCTGATTGTCGCGCCGCCTGCTCAGCGCGTGATCGCGGGGAAGTTGCCTGAGGCGGTCGCGGTTGCCGTGATCGACTTTCTGACGACTGCCTTGATTGAGCACCCGCAACGGGTCGGCAAGCAGCTCCGGGACGATCTTGCCGGGATCTGGTCGGCACGACGAGGTACGTATCGGGTGCTGTACCGGATCAACGATGAGAGGCACGAGGTCATCGTCTTGCGCATCGAGCACCGACGAGACGCCTACCGGGCAGGGCAAACTACCTAGGTCTTGGCTCTATCGTGCGATGCGCTTGGCGCGCCTCAGACGACGGGGCTGGAACGATTCCGGCGGCGGCCCGGGTAGATCAGTTCGGCAAGCCTGCAGCGGTCCCGGGGCGTTCCTTGACAAGCAGTACCCGGATCGTGGGTCAGAGAAGCGTTCGATCTAGCACAAGACCCTCGTTGAGGGCAACCTTCTGCTACCACCATTTCCCTGCCAGGACAAGTAAATAGGCACCTCCTGGGACAGCTTTCCAACCCTGGGACTTGACAGCGGGTTAAAGAACGCTCATCCAGGCGCCTCCTGGGACAGCTTTCCAACCCCGGCGAGGTCTTACGCTCTGCGTAGTAGGGTGGCCCTGCCCATGCGCATGACGCCGACCGAGGGTTCTGCGGCCAACCGCTACCCGAGACTTCCAGTCGCCTCACCTGCGAATTTCGGCTCGAATGAGCGTCCGTTCCGAGAGACGCTGGACTGCGTGACGACCCCCCGGCACCGTGCCCCATCTGCCTGGCGCGATGCCGCCTGTCCGACGAGGACATCATCCCGTCGTGGGCCAGGAAGCACTTCCTGCGGCAATCTACGTTTGGGTCGCGAGATCAGGTCTTCCGTCGAGCGACGCGACTGAGGTCTAGCGCGAAACTCGCGCTAGGCGCGCACGCAAATCCGCCCGATCACAGGCTTGCTGAAGCGTCCTCGGCCAGCCTGACAACGCAGATCGCGTGCTGGGCGGGCGCATCGGCATCGGCAGGATCGAGTTCGCCGACTCGGGCAAAATCTGCGGCCGCCGCCTGCCACCGACCCAGTGCCTGGTGGACGCTGCCCCGGTTGAACAGGATGGCTGCGTCGTGGGGGTCCAGCGTGACCGCCGTGTCCAGGTTCGCCCCGGCTCCTTCGAAGTCCTGCACGGCGAAGTCCACAGCACCGCGCAACGCCCAGGCGCTGGCCAGTCCGGGATCGGCCTGCACAGCGGCGCTCAGGACCCTTCGAGCTGCGGCGTGCTCGCCGGCTTCCAGCCTTAACCGGCCGCGAAGGCACAACAGGTGGACGTTGACCGGATCGATACCGAGACCGGCAGTGATGTCACGATCAGCGGCCTCTGAGGCTCCGAGGTCGGCGAGGATGCCAGCACGGTTCAGCAACGCGTCGAGATGGTCGGGCTGGAGTTCCAGGACGTAGCTGAAGTCCTGCAGCGCCTCCTCGAGCTTGCCGATGCCGACGAGCACGTCAGCGCGGTTGTAGTACAGCTCGGGAATAGGAGGACCAAGCTGCATGGCCGTCTCGTACTCTGCCAGCGCCTCGTCGTCGCGCCCCATGCGATGCAGCAGGTTGCCGACGTCGAGGTGGTACTCCGGGTAGTGCGGGTCCAGTTCGATCACCGAGCGGTAGTCGGCCAGCGCCTCATCGACACGGCCCATGCTGGCTAGCACCTGGGCCCGGTTGTACTGCAGCACCGAACGGTGCAGCAGATGCTCGCCGGGCTGGAGGAAGTCATCCAGCCGGGCCATACCGGACGTGACCAGATCGAGCGCGACGTCAGCCCGGCCGCGGCGCATCTCGATCAGCGCTCGGCCATTCTGGTTGAACACCACGCCGAACTCGCGTTCCTTAGGATCCTCGAACAGCGACGCGAGAGAGATCGCCACGTTGATCCAGCCCAGCGCCTTCTCGACGTCGTGCTGGTGCGGTTCCAGGTGCCGGATGTAGAGCATCGAGGTGGCGTAGGCAAGTTGGCGGTGGATGAGCGGCCTGACGGTATTGGCCCGTCCCTCCTGGCAGATCCGTTGGGCGTCTTCGCCCCGGCCGATCGCCGACAGCGAGGTCGGCAGCTTCGTGGTGAACAACCAGCGCAGGTCGGGATCGCTGTCCCAGCTCACCAGCGACCGGCCGTACTCGCACATCTCAATGGTGGCGTCGTAGAAGCCGAGCATCATGCATTCGTTCAGAGCGAGGTTCAGCGCCCGGGCACCGTCGACGAAGGGCTGGCGTCCACGTATCCGATGGAACGGAATCGGCCCCCAGGCCAGTGCCGAGTCCGCGCGGTCAAGCAGTTCGTCGGCTCGCTGATCGTGCAGCAGGCGGCGCTCGGCTTCGGCCACCCGCAGGTAGCCGGCTTGCAGATCCGGCTCCTCGGCGGTGCCGTCGGACCAGACGTAAGCTCTGGCCAGCTCGGCGTCGCCGGCCGGGCTTCGCGTCGGGCCGTCGATCGGCGTGGCTTCGATCCGGTTGCAATAGCTGGGCAACGCCGCAGGCAACCCACCTGCTGCCGGACGCAGGTCCGAGACGAGCTGACGTTGCCCCGAGTCGGCATGTTCGATCTCGGCGGCGGAGCCGACCACGATGGTGAGCAGCCGCGGGTCGATGCGCCGGAGCAGCACTGCCAGCAATTCCTGGTCCGTCCGGTCGGCCCGGTGCAGGTCGTCAAAGAAGACCGAACGCACCCCGATCCCGCTTTCGCGTAGGTAGCTCCGCAGGAATTCGGCAAGGCCATGCGCGATCCGCAGCGTACGCACGCCCGAGTAGAAGCGGGTCCGTTCTTCGGGAACGGCCAGTGAGGTGAGCGTGCTCAGCGTCGGCGGGACTGTCCCGGTCAAGGCTGGCGCCGCGGTGAGAATCTCGATCTCGTGCCGGGTCACCAGATCGGGGTAACTGGCTAGCACCTCGGGCACCAGCATGGTCAGCAACGCTCCCGCCGCGGTGTATGGCCCGCGAAGGTTACGGTGCGCGTTCAGCGGGCCTGGCACCAGCGGCGGAGCAAGAGCCAGGCCGGCATACGCAGCCAGTCGGTGCGCCTGCAGCTCACCGGTCAACCAGACGTGCCGGTCAGCTGCGAGTACTGCCTCGTTCTCGGTCATCGACAGTCCTAGGGAGTAGTGACCTGTCCGCATGCGGATGCGGTCGGGCAGCGGCGGAAGGGGGTCAGCGGGAACGACTGGCAGCTCGGCGTCCGCGCCAGGACAGCCAGCCGGCCAGGCCGAGCTGCCCGGACGCGATACACAGGAAGATCACGCCGTCCAGCAGTCCGGCGGTGCCGCCGTGCTGGCGGCCGGTCAAATGCTCGATCTCGGTGACGAATACCCGGTAGATCGCCGGAAGCAGGCCTGCGCACAGGGTCGCTATGAGCACCGCGTACCCGATGGGGATCAGTACTGCGTACCACCTGGCCACGCTCCGGTCGCGGGGATGCCAGGACTCCGGGTCGTAACGGGGAGTACGTCCCCGCCGGCGGTCGAACCAGTTGGTGAGCAGCTGCTTGGCCGTGGCATGCAGGTTGACACAGCCAAGTACCGTCACGATTAGGTAATACAGGTCGGTTTCCAGGAAGAACCAGAACTGCCACACCAGGCGAAGCATCGTCACATAGGCGAGGGTCAGTGCAAACGCCGCCACCAAGGGAAAGCTTCCGTCGTCGCGCCGCAGGCCGGCGGCGAGCAGGGTCAGCACCGCCAGCACTCCCAGGTCGGTCAGCATGCCGGCCAGCATGGGCAGGTACCGGGCGCGCCGCGGCATCGCGACGAGGCCGTCCAGGGTGGTCTGGAACACCACGAAGTACAGCCGGTTACCGATTGACAGCGTGGAGGGCAATCCGAGGCGCCGCCCGGCCAGGGCATGCGCGCTCTCGTGCAACAGGATCAAGGGCAACTGGCCGAGAAACAGCGCCAGCACCAGCACTGTTAGGTACTGCGAGAAGAACAGGTTGTGGTTGTGGGGTATCAACACCGGCGCTCGCCACATCGCCACGATCCAGACCACCATCAGCAACGCGTAGACCATTGCTCCAGCTGGTGAGAAGATCGCCCGACCCAGCCGTTGCCAACGCACCGGACGGACCTGGACGGCCAGCTCACCGGCGTGCCGGACGAAGCCAAGCTCGTCCAGATCGTGAACGAAGTCATCGATATCGACTGATTCCCCGTAGTTTTCTACGAACCATGCAGCCACCGCGGACGGCGGCTGCCCCGACTCGAGCTCGCGAAGCAGGGCCGCGCCCTCCGGCGGCAGCACGATGAACGTACCCGAGTCCAGCCGTCCTACGGTTACCTCGTTGCCGTCATCGAGATACCTCAAAGCATGAAAGGCAATGGGCTTGTCAAGGTGGACCAATGTGCCGACGGCGTCGGTGGATTCCAGTCCGGCAGGCATCTGGTTTAACGCTCCTTAAGAGGCAGGCATTCGGCGGTAATCCGGTACTGGATCACCGCCGAACGCTCGTACCTGGGTGGTCCGACTACGGGCACCAGGTGCCGGTCGGGTCTCCGTACAACGCGCCAATCGCGCTGGTAAGGCGGACCGAACCCGCCTTGCGAATGGTGATCTTCTTCATGTCTTCACCTCCTTCGAGCAGCTCGAGGGGCTGTGGGGGACGTACGGACGACAATGAACGCCGAACTACTTTCGTTCAGTGTTCATCGAAGGAGCAGCTTGCGGCTTTCCTGGCCGCCCGTGCAGAGCACTACAACATAGAGTGGTAAGGGTTGTAAAGACTTTTTGTCTAGTTAGAAATATTCCATGCGCGTTAGAAACATTCCATGCGCGCCTTTGTCGTCGACGGCCTGCTGAACGTTCGGTCACGACGGTGCACCACAGGCGGTTCGGTGCACCGGCGACGAACCGTCGCTGCACCAGGTCCTCATGCACCGCCAGCGCGGGCCGGTGCCTGCCTTTGCGCCTGGCGCATACACCGGCCACGCCGAGGATCCGCATCAGCCGGGCGATGCGCTTGCCGCCCACACAGGCCCCGCGTCCGAGCCGCAGCTCGAACCCGATCCCCGGGCGCGCCGTAGGCCCCGCGCCAAGCACGGTGGATGTCGCGAATCTGATCGGCCAGATAGGCATCGGCAACATCGCGCGGTGAGGGGCCACGGTCGCGCCACCCGTCGTAGCCCGAGCGCGAGACGTTCAGAACCGGCAGGTCACCGCGACGTCGTCCCGTCGGCGGCGAGTTCTCCGACAACCGGAACCTATTATGGTAGGACGTTCTCCCTCACGAAATAAGCCGAAGCCCGTTTCAGGATCTCGACCTCGGTCTCGAGCACCCCGGTTGCGGCGGCCCTGCTCGACCAGCTCCGTGCGCTCACCGCAGCTCAAACCTTCCCGACGACCGGAGTCGACATCGTCGGTGCGAACCTATCCCTGCAGACACGAACCGCTGATCCCGAGATCCCTCGCTATCTAGGACAGCGGCTGCTCCCCACGACGAACCAACTCCACCACACGACGCCGGAACTCCGGCGGCCTAGCAACAAGCAAAACGAACTCCTTCCCAAGACAATCATCACCTCAGGACAGGCGTCCGGAAAGCGGGTCAGGCTCCCCTTGGTGCGCGGGAAGTGGCGACTACGCGGCGTAACGACCTGGAGCCTCGGCGTACCTGCCTGGATGTATGGCCAGGTGGCTTGGCAGCGACGGCACACGAAAAGCCCCCGACATTTGATGTCAGGGGCTCCTCACGCGGCCCGGGCCGGGATCTTTCTTCGGCCTGGGGTTTGAAAAAGGACCATGTGGTGCGCCGCCAGGGACTCGAACCCCGAACCCGCTGATTAAGAGTCAGCTGCTCTGCCAGTTGAGCTAGCGGCGCGTTCCCGGTATCGCTACCGGGCACGAGCCGAAACACTAGCAGACTTCGTGGGCCGTCCCGAAATCGGTAGCTTGCCGGCAGCGCTGAGGTTGCGACTGGCCCGAAATCGGCGGCCGCGTCCGGAAGCTCCGGGCCCGGCTAACCCGCAATGCCTGGCGCCGAAGCTGGCTAGACTTCCGCCGTGGCGGACGTTCTAGACGACGAGCTACTCGACTCCATCCCGCAACTGCGCGACTCGCACCGGACAGTCGAGCCGCTGCCGGGCGGCCTCACCAATCACAACTACAAGGTCACAACTGGGCACGGCCGCTTCGTGGTGCGGCTGTCCAGCGCAGACTCCGAACTGCTCGCGATCAACCGCGACCACGAGCACCAGAACTCGGTCATCGCGGCCGCCGCCGGGGTTGGTGCACCGGTCATCGCCTACCGTCCGGATGCGCGGATGATGGTGGTCAGCTACCTGGACGGCGTCACCTTCACCGACGAATCGTTCGACCTGCCCGGCAACCTGACCAGAGTGGCAGCAGCAGTTCGAAAGCTGCACGACGGACCGAGATTCGTCAACGATTTCAACATGTTTGACATCCAGCGCGGTTACCTAAGTCTGGTTAACCAGCGGGGCTTCAGGTTGCCGCCGGACTACGGTTCCTTTGCCCCGCAGGTCGAACAGATTCGTCAAGCGTTGCAGGCAAACGACCAGGGCACGGTCGCCTGTAACAACGACCTGCTGGCCGGCAACTTCGTCGACACCGGCGACCAGCTCTGGCTGATCGACTACGAGTATTCCGGCAACAACGATCCTTGCTTCGAGCTTGGCAATATCTGGAGCGAATGCCACCTCAGCCTGGACCAGCTCGAAGAACTGGTTACCGCCTACTACGGCCGGCCGCTGCGGAACCAGTTTGCCCGCGCCCAACTGCAAGGCCTGATGTCGCGCTACGGCTGGACGCTCTGGGCGTCCATCCAGCATTCGGCCAGCACCCTGGACTTCGACTTCTGGACTTGGGGAATGCAGAAATACGAGGCGGCCGTCGAGACGTTCCGCGGCCCGGAATTCAACCGGCTGCTGGCTGAAGCCCAACGTGGTGACTAACCCGCGTGCGCAAGGAGGAGCATCCATGAGCCTGCCGTCCCGCGCCCGGGTGGTAGTGATCGGCGGCGGCATCATCGGTGCCAGCGTCGCCTACCACCTCACCAAACTCGGCTGGACCGACCTGGTACTGCTGGAGCAGGGTCGGCTGTCCGGCGGAACCACCTGGCATGCGGCCGGCCTGGTCGGTCAGCTGCGGGCCACCGAGAATGGCACCAGACTGGTCCAGTACTCCGGCGAGCTTTACCGTTCACTGGAAGCCGAAACTGGCCTGGCCACCGGCTACAAGCAGTGCGGCGGCGTGATCGTGGCCCGCACCCCGCACCGGCTCATCCAGTTGCAACGCACCGCCGCCACCGCCGCGGCCTACGGCTTGGACTGCGAGCTGATCAGCCCGTCCGAAGCCAGGAGTCGCTACCCGATCTTGCGCACCGACGACCTGCTCGGTGCGATCTGGCTGCCCGGCGACGGCACCGCGAACCCGACCGACGTCACCGCCTCGCTGGCTCGGGGAGCGCGCCTGCGCGGAGCTCGAATTGTTGAGAAAACCAGGGTAATCGGCATCAGCCACCACAATGGCGCGGTCACCGGCGTGCGCACCGACGCCGGCGACATCGAGGCCGAGGTGGTGATCAACTGCGCCGGCCAGTGGGCCAAGGCGGTCGGCGCGCTGGCCGGGGTGAACGTCCCGCTTTATTCGGCTGAGCACTTCTACGTGGTCACCGAGCAGCTCGATGGCGTGCATCGCGACCTGCCGATCCTGCGCGACCCGGACGGTTACACCTACTTCAAGGAAGAGGTCGGCGGCCTGGTGGTCGGCGGCTTCGAACCGGAAGCCAAGCCATGGGTCGCGCCCGACCAGTTGCCCTACCCGTTCGAGTTTCAGCTGCTGGACGAGGACTGGGAGCACTTCTCGATCCTGATGGAAAGCGCGCTGCACCGGATCCCGGCGCTCACCGACACCGGCATCAAGAAGTTCTACAACGGACCGGAAAGTTTCACCCCTGACAACCAGTTCATCCTCGGCGAGGCCCCGGAGCTGAGGAACTTCTATGTCGGCGCCGGGTTCAACTCGGTCGGCATTGCATCGGCCGGGGGAGCGGGACAGGCGCTAGCCGAATGGGTGGTCAATGGCGAGCCGACCAGCGACCTGGCAGCTGTCGACATCCGCCGGTTCGCCAGCTTCAACGGCAACAACCAGTGGCTGCGCGACCGGGTCGGCGAGGTGCTCGGCCTGCACTACGCGACCCCGTGGCCTAACCGCGAGCTCGAATCCGCCCGCCCGTTCCGCCGCTCGCCGGCCTACCACCTGTTGACCCAAGCCGGCGCCTGCTTCGGTTCCAAGATGGGCTGGGAGCGGGCCAACGTGTTCGCCCCGCCCGGCGTTGAGCCGAGGCTGGACTACAGCTGGGGCAAGCCTGGCTGGCTGGCCTGGTCAGACGCCGAGCAGGCGGCAACCCGAACCGGCGTCGCGCTGTATGACCAGACGTCCTTCGGCAAGCTGCTCGTCCACGGCCGCGACGTCGAGCGGGTGTTGCAGTGGCTGTGCACCGCCGATGTTGCGGTCGAGCCAGGACGGACGGTATATACCGGCCTGCTCAACGCCCGCGGCGGCTATGAAGCCGACGTCACGCTGACCCGACTTCGCCCGGATGCCTACCTGCTGGTGACCAGTTCTGGATCGGTCGTGCGCGACAAGGACTGGCTCGACCGGCACCTGGACAAGGGCGATCAGGTCACCGTCACCGACGTGAGCTCCAGCTACGCGGTGTACGGCCTGATGGGACCACGCTCCCGCGAGCTGCTGCAGCAGCTATCGGGCGCCGATCTGTCCGATGGCGGATTCGGCTTTGGCACCAGCCGCGAGATCGACCTCGGCTACGCCACTGTCCGGGCTACCCGGATCACCTACGTCGGCGAGCTCGGCTGGGAGCTGTACGTGCCGACCGAGTTCGCGGTCGGGGTGTATGAGCAACTGGTCGAGAAAGGCGCCGAGTTCGGCTTGGCCAACGCCGGCTACTACTCGATCAACTCACTGCGGCTGGAGAAGGGCTACCGGGCATTCGGCGCTGAGCTGACTCCGGACTACAGCCCGGTCGAAGCGGGTTTGCTGTTTGCCTGCAAGCTGAAAACCGACCTTTCGTTCCTTGGCCGGTCCGCTGTCGAGCAGCTGCGGGCGGCCGGCCCGCGACGACGGCTGGTCTCGTTCAAGCTCGACGATCCGACCCAGATGATGTGGGGTGGTGAGCTGGTGCTGCGCGACGGCGTCCCGTCCGGGCAAGTGAGCTCGGCCGCCTGGGCAACCACCACCGGTGCCTGCGTTGGCCTGGCCTACCTCTGGCGCCCCGATGACGGCCCGATCCTGGCTGAGCACATCCGCTCGGGCAGCTACCAGATCGATATCGGCGGCACCCGGGTAGCAGCGCACGTCCAGCTCGGGCCGCTGTACGACCCGACCAACGAGCGGATCAGGTCCTAGTCCCGGACATGCAACAGGGCCGCGCCACGGCGACCCTGTAGTGGGGTGAGTGACGGGACTCGAACCCGCGACATCCGCGACCACAACGCGGCGCTCTACCAGCTGAGCTACACCCACCATTGTCCTCCCGGCACCATGCTGCCGTTCAAAGACGACGGTGCCGTTCAGAGCGAAGTCAGTCTACCTGCCCCTTCGGGGTGATCACGACCGGGTTGTTCGACCCGTCGGCCGGGCGTTGCGCAGCTGATTCCGCGATAACCGAGGCAGCTGCGGCAGCCACCTCGTCGGTGCTCGGACCGGGCGACGGGACGAACACCGTGGCGCGGTAGTAGCGCAGTTCCTGCACGCTCTCGTGAATGTCGGCAAGCGCCCGGTGCGCCAAGCCCTTGGCAGGCTGGCCGAAGTAGACCCGCCGGTACCAGCGCCGAGCCAGCTCCTTGATCGAGGACACGTCGATCATCCGGTAATGCAGGTAGGCATCCAGTTCC
>JBDSAN010000427.1:0-6636 GCA_039922115.1 Jatrophihabitantaceae bacterium | reverse complement strand
GACTGGATGTGGCGGCACGAGAACCCGGTGCAGAAGAACCCGGACGGCAGCCTGCCCTCGACCTGGACGGCCTGGAACGGCGATGTGATCTCACCGGCCGCAGTCAAGACCTTCATCGCGGCCGCGCACAACCACACGGTTGCCGCGATGCCCTACACCATGTCCTACGCGGCGTTGCAGAATTACCAGACCGTGTCGGGGGTTTCGCCGAGCTGGGGCCTGAACTACGCCTCCACCGGACAGCCCTGGGCGTTCATGATGAAGCCGAACCAGCCCAACACCAACCTCTACATCTTCAACCCGGCCAACACCTCGTGGCAGAACTACATCACCGCCAAGTACATCGACGAGGTGAACACGATGGGCTTCGACGGCGTGCACCTGGACCAGCTCGGTAACTGGGGCGCGATGACCGACACCTCGGGCAACCCGGTCGACATTCCGTCCGGGCTGGCCTCGCTGGTTGCCGCCAGCCGGACCGCGCTGAACGCCTCGGCCAGCGGCAAGGTGCTCGGCATCAACGCCGTTGACGGCTTCGGCGGTGACAACGTCGCCACCGGTAAGAACACCAACTACCTGTACAGCGAGCTGTGGGACAACCACGAGACGTATTCGGCGATCAAGACCTACCTCGACACCCAGCAGGCCGAATCAGGTGCGATTCCCTCGGTGATCGCTGCCTACCCGAACACCAAGAACGATGCCGGACCGGTCTATGAAGCCGAATCGGCCGCCCGCAGCGCCGGCTTGACGATCAACTCCGACCACGCCGGCTACACCGGCAGCGGGTTCGTGGCCAACTACGGCAACGCCGGCGACTCGGTCACCTTCACCATCACCGCTCCGGAAGCCCGCCGGTACAGCCTGGTGTTCCGCTACGCCAATGGCACGGCTGGCGATGCCACCCGCACCGTGAGCGTGGACGGCACCTCGATCGGCAAGGTCACCATGCCCACCGATGGAAACTGGAACAACTGGCACTACGACGCCGACATCGTGAGCCCGTCGCTGACCGCTGGCACGCACACCGTGACCATCGCGGTCGGTAGCGGCGACACCGGCTTCGTCAACCTGGACAACCTGGTGCTCGGCACCCTGGACACCACCTCGGTGCAACTGGAGGACGCCACCATCGCTGCCTCCGGTGCCAGTCACATCGAGATGACCCAGGGCGATTCGATGCTGTCGGCGCCGTACTTCCCTGATCACAACAAGCAGATGTCCAACGCGCTGCGGTCCTGGACCAAGGACTACTACGACTTCATCACCGGCTATGAGAACCTGCTCTACGGCCCGGACGTGCACTCGGTGGATTCGGGTACCCAGTTCGTCCAGATCAGTGGCGTGCCGACCAATGGTGACGGTAGCGGCGGCGCGGTGTGGACCAACATCAAGAAGACCAGCACCGATGACGTGATCCAGCTGATCAACCTGATCGGTAACAACGGCACCTGGCGCGATGCCGGTAAGGCAACCCCGCCGACCCAGTCGAACATGCCGGTGAAGTATTACCTCGGCCCGGACGAGAACCCGACCGCGGTCAAGGTTGCCTCGCCGGACTCAGCACATGGCGCCAGCACCACCCTGAGCTTCACCACCGGCACCGACAGCACCGGTCGCTACATCAGCTTCACCGTGCCGTCGCTGGCCAACTGGGACATGGTCTACATCGACCGGACCTTCACCACCCCGACCGGCAACCAGTACGAGGCTGAGACGGCGGTCAAGACCGGTGTCACCACCAACACCAACCACGCCGGCTACACCGGCACCGGGTTCGTGGACAACTTCGCCACCACCAACAGCGGTGTCTCGTTCACGGTCAACGCCACCGCCGGCGCACACCACCTGATCCTGCGCTACGCCAACGGCGGCTCGGACGCGACCCGGATCGTCGCGGTGGACGGGGTTCAGGTGTCGGTACCGACCTTCCCGGCACAGGGCACCTGGGACAGCTGGGTGACGCTCAGCATCCCGGTTACCCTTACCGCCGGCCTGCATTCGGTAGTTGTCTGGCGAGGCAGTAGCCAGACCGGTGCGATCAACCTGGACAACCTCACACTAGGAAGCTGATGTCTGAACCGAACACCTCCCGTCCCGCCGAGGTAGCCGTGCAGTGGTGGCGTAACAGCGTCATCTACCAGCTCTACGTGAAGTCCTTCGCCGATTCCGATGGCGATGGCTTCGGGGACCTGGATGGCGTCACCGCGCGGCTGGATCACATTGCCGGCCTCGGCGTGGACGGGATCTGGCTCAACCCCTGCTACCCGTCGCCGAACCGGGACGGCGGCTACGACGTGGCCGACTACCGGATCATCGACGGGCGTTACGGTGGCGCGGCGGCCTTCCAGCGGCTGCTGTCGGCCTGCCACGAGCGTGGGTTGAAGCTGCTGATGGATCTGGTGCCCAACCACTGCTCGGACCAGCACGAGTGGTTCGTACAGGCGCTGGCTGCCGAGCCAGGTTCGCCGGAGCGGGAGCGGTTCATCTTCCGCGCCGGACGCGGTCCGGACGGCAGCCAGCCACCGAACAACTGGCGGTCCACCTTCGGCGGCCCGGCCTGGACTGCACTGCCCAGGCTGGCCGACGGAACGCCGGGCCAGTGGTACCTGCACAGCTTCGACTCGTCCCAGCCTGATTTCAACTGGGACAACGTCGAGGTGCAGCAGATGTTCGATGACGTGCTGCGCAGCTGGTTCGACCGGGGCATCGACGGGTTTCGGATCGACGTTGCCTACGCGATGGTGAAGGCGGCCGGGCTACCCGACCTCGCCGATCCGGACGGGGACAACCCGTACCTGTGGAACCAGCCGGGAGTGCACGAGATCTTCAAGCGCTGGCGGGCGATTGCCGATTCCTATGACCGCGAGCTGACCCTGCTGGGCGAGGTGTGGCTGGCGCCTTCGGACGCCGCCGACTACATCCGGCCCGGCGAGCTGAACCAGGTCTTCTACTTCGACCTGTTGCAGCAAGCCTTCGATGCCGAGGGGTTCCGGCTCTCGATCACCGAGACGCTGGACGGTTTGAAGGGCGCCGAGGGCGTGCCGACCTGGACCCTGAACAGCCACGACGTGCACCGGTCGGTCAGCCGGTACGGCCTGGTCGAGGCCGAGCCGATGACCAGCCCGGACGTCAACGCGCTGCGCACCCGGGCTCGTGGCCGGGTTGATGTCGCGCTCGGCATCGCCCGGGCCAGCGCGGCCACGCTGCTGACGCTGGCCCTGCCCGGTTCGGTTTACCTCTACCAGGGCGAGGAATTGGGCCTGCCGGAGGTGCAGGACCTACCTGATGAGGCCCGCCAGGACCCGATCTGGGAGCGATCGGGTCACACCGAGTACGGCCGGGACGGTTGCCGGGTACCGCTGCCGTGGACGGCCGAGGGCAGCAGCTTCGGGTTCTCAGCCAGCGGTTCGCAGCCGGCCTGGTTGCCCCAGCCGGCCTGGTTCGCCGACTTCGCGGCTGACCGGCAAGCCGACGATCCGGACTCGGTGCTGTCGTTCTACCGGGCGGCCCTGCGGGCCCGGGCCGCATTTGCTCAGACAGCGTTCGATCAGGCCGCTGATTTCGAGTGGTTGCATACCGGCCGCGAGGACGTGCTGGCCTTCCGGCGCGGCACGCTGATCAGCGTGACCGTGTTCGACGGACCGGACTACGCGGTGGCTGCGGACTGGGGCACCCCGATCTGCGCCAGCCGATCGGGCCTGCTCACGAACGCACCGCGCCCGGCAGCGTCGACGACCTGGT
Source organism: Jatrophihabitantaceae bacterium (assembly GCA_039922115.1). Lineage (GTDB taxonomy): Bacteria > Actinomycetota > Actinomycetes > Mycobacteriales > Jatrophihabitantaceae > Jatrophihabitans_A. The sequence goes on along the minus strand of JBDSAN010000427.1, from coordinate 2,892 downwards.
ACCGGAGCTAGCCGCTGGTATCCAGTCCGGTAGGGAATTCTGGCAGCGGGGCTGCGTGCAGCCACCGGTCGAACAGGCCGGCCAGCGGCTGATCGCTGAAGAGCTGCGCGTGGGCGATGAACTCCTCGGTAGTCACGGTCGAATGTCGATTGCCGGCGGTCCAGGCGCGCAGCAGTTCGAAGAACCGCTGATCGCCCACGGCCAGCCGCACCGCGTGCACGGTCAGCGCCCCGCGCTTGTAGAGACGGTCGTCGAACATCAAGTCCGGGCCGGGATCGCCGATCACCAGGTCCTGCGGTTCGGCGGCCAGCCGTCGCCAGGCGGCCTGCGCTGCCTGCGCCACCGGCCGGTCTCCGGACTCATCGGCCCACAACCACTCGGCGTAGCAAGCAAATCCTTCGTTGAGCCACAGATGCTGCCAGCTACGGATCGTCACGCTGTTGCCGAACCACTGGTGTGCCAGCTCGTGCGCGACCAGCCGTTCCTCGCCGTGCCGGCCATCCATGTGGTTGGCGCCGAAGATGGAAATTCCCTGTGCTTCCAGCGGAATCTCCAGGTCGTCGTCGGTGACCACGACCAGGTACTCCGGGTGTGGGTAGGGTCCGAACAGCCGGGCGAAGGTGCTCAGCATGCGGGCCTGGGCGGACAGGTCCTCGCGGCAGCGGGCCTGTAACCGGGCCGGGGCGAGGACTCGCTGGCGGACCGGGCTCGAAGCCAGTTCCAGCAGCTCGTAGCGGCCTATCTGCACCGTGGCCAGGTAACTGGCCATTGGCTCGCGCTGCTCGAACACCCAGGTGCTGCGGCTGCTCTTGGTGATCCGCGAGGTCAGCTGGCCGTTGGCGGCCACCTGGTAGGCCGACTCGACTGTGACCGAGATCCGGTAGCCGGCCTTCTCGCTCGGGTGGTCGTTACAGGGAAACCAGGTCGGCGCCCCGTCGGGCTGGCTGGCCACGATCACGCCGTCGGTGAGCTCCTCCCAGCCGAGCTCGCCCCAGCGGCCCTCGCGCGGTTGCGGATTACCTTGATATTGCACCTCGATCGAGAACGGCGAGCCGGCTTCGATCGGTGTCGCGGGCCGGATCCAGAGCTTGTCCTGCCCGGTGCGAAACCTCGCCGCCCGCACCCCATCGACCACGACCTTGGACACGGTCAGCCCGACCAGGTCGAGCGTGAATTGCGTCAGCGGCGCGGTGGACCGGGCGCTGAGCACGGCTCGTCCGGTCAGCCGGTTGGTGCTGACCCGGTAGTCCAGGCCGAGTTCGTAATGCTCGACCGCGAAGCCGGGATTGCCACTGCGGGGCAGGTAAGGATCGCCGAGACCGGCCGGCCCGGCTGGGCGGTTGCTCACCGCGGCTGCCAGGGCGAGATCGGGTTGCCGAGCCACCGGGTGTGCGCCGGAACCGTGTCGCCGCGCATGACCAGCGACGATGGGCCCACCGTCGCGCCAGCGCCGATCGAGGCGCCGGGCAGGATCACGCCGTGCGGACCCAGGGTTGCGCCGGAGCCCAGCGTGACGGTGTCCATCTGCAGGATTCGATCATGGAACAGGTGGGTCTGTAACACGCACCCCCGGTTGACCGTTGCCCCGGCGCCGATCTCGATCAGATCCGCCTCGGGCAGCCAGTAGGTTTCCAGCCACGCGCCGCGTCCGATTCGCGAACCGAGGCAGCGCAGCCACAGCGCGAGCATCGCGGTGCCACTGGCCGACCGGGCGAACCAGGGCGCGCTGACCAGTTCGACGAAGCTGTCCACCACCTCGTTGCGCCACACGAACGAGGACCACAACAGGTAGCGGACGGCGCGGGTCCGGCCGATGAGAATCCACTTGGCCAGGCAGGTGATCGTCCCGGCGACCAGCCCGGCACCGAGCAACACCAGGCCGCTGGCCGCTGCCGTTGCCGGCAGGCTGACGCGGGAGGCTAGCCAGTCCAGCACCAGCAGGACGCCGACCCCGATCGCGGTCGTCGCGATCACCGCCGACAGCCGGCAGGCTTCGATGACTGCCCGGGCGGCCACCAGCCGGCGCGGTGGGGCGAAGGTGCGGCTGTCATCGGACAGGCTGGCTGACCGTCGTAGCTGCACCGGTGGGCTGCCCAGCCAGGACGAGCCCTTGCGGGCCTTCTGTGGGGCAGCCGACAGTACCGCGACCAGCGCGTGCTTGGGCACCGACCGACCCGGGGCGGCCGTGCCCGAATTCCCGAGAAAGGCGCGCTTGCCGATCTTGGCCGGCTCGATCCGCAGGTACCCGCCACCGAGCTCGTAGGAGGCAACCATGGTGTCGTCGGCCAGGAAGGCGCCGTCGCCGACGGTGGTCATCGCCGGCAGCAGTAGCACCGTCGATGCCTCCACGCCGCGGCCGATATCCGCGCCGAGCAAGCGCAGCCAGGACGGCGTGAGCAGGCTGGAATACAGCGGGAACAGCAGGGACCTCGCGCCGTCCAGGATTCGCTCGGTGGCCCAGACCTGCCACCCGATCCGGCTTCGCACCGGGTGGTAGCCCGGCCGCAGTCCGAGGCCGAGCAGCCGGACCACCAGGGCGGTCAGCAGCGCGTAGCCGACCAGCCAGCTCACCGCGCCGAACGGCACCGCGATCAGCAGCAACCGGCTGGTTGCCCTAGCCAGGTCGATCCCGCTGGTGAGCAGTCGCCGGGCCAGCCACAGCCCGGGCAAGGCCGCCACAACCGGCAGGATCGCCAGCGCCACCGAGGTCAGCCCATAGCCGGCCAGCCAGTACGACCGGCGTGGCGGTCGGCTTGGCCAGCCGTGGCTGGCGGTGCCGGTTCGGCTGGCCGGCGCGCCGGCCCAGCACTCGCCCGCGGGCACCGTACCGGCCACCCAGGAGCCGCTGGCCACCTGCGCGCCCGGCCCGACCTCGGCACCCGGGCCGAGCGT
>JBDSAN010000426.1:0-5068 GCA_039922115.1 Jatrophihabitantaceae bacterium | reverse complement strand
CGGCAAGAAGCCCAGCGACATGAAGGACCCGGAGGACTTCTGGGAGGTGCTCGAGGTGGTTCCCGGAGAGCCGTTGATGCAGGCGCCCGACGCCTTCGGCTGCACGTTGGGATCTTACACCTGACGGTGCGACGACACAGGATAGCGTGCACGAGGGAAGAACGACGTGGTCAACTGGGCGAATTTCATTTCGGGATCAACCAGATATCCACCCGGCGGTCGCGATAGAGCCGCTGATGCCAGCGCTCGGACTCCTGGTACTGGACGTAGGGGTAGCGACCGCCGCTGACCTCAGCCGCGACAAATCGGGTGAACTCCAGGAGCTCGACCGGATTGAGCGTTAGGGAACTGAACGAAGGTGGGGCGCTGCCGGTGGCGCGCCGTGATGCAGGCACAAGGGACTCCACGAAAGTAGCAAGACATCAACAAGGACCGTCGTTGAGGCCTAGCTACAGAGCTGGTCGAAGGAGTCCGCGCGTCGACTCGACCAGAACGACACCTGCCAGAACGGCAGCGCCGCGCACAACGCGGTGACTGGCCGGGACAGGTTCATGCACATCATTATGCCAATCGAACGTAGCTTTTCCTAGCTAGCCCATCGGAAAGAAGCCATGAGCTGGGTGAACCGATCCATCAGGTCGGTACAACCGCTGCCGGCGCTGAACTCGGCGAGCAAGGCCAGCGGGCCTTCCGGCGCCGGGACCACGTAGCGCACGGTGCCGAGCGCGGTATCGAAGTCGATCAACTCGGCTACCGGGCTATTGGCGTCCAACTGCACCGAGTCGATCGGCTCGTCCAGCAGACCGATGCTGAGCACCGCACTGGCCGGCAGGATGTCATCGGCTCCGATCACGGCGGTGCTCAACACGGCCACTACCGGTGCGCCACCGATCTCCTCGGGAACTGAGCCGTCTGCTGGCGTCGCGATCAGCCAATCCCGGCAATCCAGTTCGAAGGCCGGCAACTCCAACGCGTGGAGATCGCTATCCATGACACCTCCTAGCTCAAACGCATCCCGGGAACAACCCGCACCGGGTTTCTTCCGCCGCGGTGGTGATACCCGCGGGACCAGGCTCTTAGACATGTAGCTCGAAAGTCGTTGATCAATCCCAGCAATTCGGGACATCGGTGCCTCGAGAAAAATACCACCGGGAATGGTTTGAGGCCAGGGTCCGACACCGAATCTCTTCACGGTTGCCGGTTATCCCCGTAAACACGGGGTGATCGCGATCCCAGTGGGCAACATCAAACACACCGCCAGCCGACAAATCCGACCGGACGGTCGGCGACCGGCAGCCCAGCCGCCGTCGGACGGCGGGCTGTTATCAACCCTGGAAACGAGCCAGTTCGCGCCGGCAACGTGACCAGTCCCGCTCACCCCGGCGCTATGAGCCAGGGTAAGCAGGATGGCGCGTCCTGGCCTGCAATATAGCGTCGCGATCGGCTACATCTCGAACAATTGCGCGCAGATCGTCCGCCAACTTACGCAACTCGTCGAAGTCGGACACCGTCCGGTCGGCGGGCACCGAGAAAGTGGATTCAATTGCCCGCATAGCCGCACACTCTAGGCTGAAATAGCCCTAGCATTGGCCCCGTCGTCCACAGCATTGGTGAGGCATACCACTCGGTCTCAGGCCTGTGGCGTCTCTACCATGGAGCAGGCAGCGCTACGGTTCGAACCGTTCAGCGCCCTGCTATTCGCAGCGCTTGAGGAGGCGGACAGCCCGCATGTCCACAGAGGTCCAGCAGCTTGACCGAGTCGTCATCAGGATCGCCGGAGATTCCGGGGACGGCATGCAGTTGACCGGCGACCGATTCACTCAGGAAACCGCGAACTTCGGCAACGACCTGTCCACCCAACCGAACTTCCCCGCCGAGATCCGTGCGCCGGCCGGCACCCTGGCTGGGGTCTCGTCCTTTCAGTTGCACTTCGCCGATCATGACATCCTCACGCCGGGCGACCGGCCGGACGTGCTGGTCGCGATGAACCCGGCCGCCCTGAAGGCGAACCTGTCCGACCTGCTCAAGGGCGCCACCATCATCGTCGACACCCGCGACTTCACCGAGCGGGCGCTGGCCCGGATCGGCTGGTCGAGCAACCCGATCGAGGACGGAACCCTCGACTCGTTCACGGTGCACGCGCTGGACCTGACCCAGCTGACCCTGGATGCATTGGCCGGAACGACGTTGTCGCGCAAGGACGCCGGCCGCTGCAAGAACATGTACGCCCTCGGCCTGCTGTCCTGGATGTACTCGCGTCCGACCGAGGGCACCATCGGCTTCCTGCGGGACAAGTTCGTCAAGCGTCCCGAGATCGCCGAGGCCAACATCGCGGCGTTCAAGGCCGGCTGGAACTACGGCGAGACCACCGAGGCCTTCGGGGTGTCCTACGAGGTGAAGCCGGCGCCGCTGGCCACCGGCAGCTACCGCAACATCGCGGGAAACCTGGCGCTGGCCTACGGCCTGGTCGCCGGCGCCCACCAGGCCAAGCTGCCGCTGTTCCTTGGCGCCTACCCGATCACGCCGGCCTCCGACATCCTGCATGAGCTGTCCAAGCACAAGCGCTTCGGCGTGACCACCTTCCAGGCCGAGGACGAGATCGCCGGCATCGGCGCCGCGCTCGGGGCCAGTTTCGGCGGCGCGCTCGGCGTGACCACCTCGTCCGGGCCCGGTATCGCGCTCAAGGCCGAGACGATCGGGCTGGCGGTGTCGCTGGAGTTGCCGCTGGTGATCGTCGACGTCCAGCGCGGTGGCCCGTCCACCGGCTTGCCGACCAAGACCGAGCAGTCCGACCTGCTGCAGGCGATGTTCGGACGCAACGGCGAGGCCCCGGTGCCGATCGTGGCCCCGCGCTCCCCCGGTGACTGCTTCGATGCCGCGATCGAGGCGATCCGGATCGCCACCGAGTACCGCACGCCGGTGTTCCTGCTCTCCGACGGCTATGTCGCCAACGGCTCGGAGCCGTGGCGGCTGCCCGAGCTTGCCGAACTGCCCAATCTCGAAGTGGAGTTCCTGACCGAGCCGAACGGCACCGGGGACGAGGCCGGACAGTTCCTGCCCTACCTGCGCGATCCGCAGACCCTGGCCCGGCCGTGGGCAATTCCTGGAACGCCTGGCCTGGAGCACCGGATCGGCGGCATCGAGAAGGCCGACCGCACCGGCAACATCTCCTACGACCCGGACAACCACGACTTCATGGTGCGTACCCGGGCCGCCAAGGTTGCCGGGATTACCGTGCCTGATGTCGAGGTCGACGACCTGTCCGAGGACGCCCGGGTGCTGATACTGGGCTAGGGCTCGACCTACGGCCCGATCGGGGCGGCCGTGCGCCGGGTGCGGCGGGCCGGCTACCCCATCGCGCAGGCGCACCTGCGCCACCTGAACCCGTTCCCGGCCAACCTCGGCGAGGTACTGGCCCGCTACGAACAGGTTGTCATTCCCGAGATGAACATGGGCCAACTCGCCTTGCTCATCCGCGGTCGCTACCTCATCGACGCGATGTCGGTGACCCAGGTACGCGGGATGCCGTTCCGGGCGGCCGAACTGGCAGAGATGCTGCAAGGAGTGATTACTCATGGCTGAGACGACGCCACTTGGCTCGCTCGGACTGAAGGCCAAGGATTTCAAAACCGACCAGGAGGTTCGCTGGTGCCCGGGCTGCGGTGACTACGCGGTGCTGGCGGCGGTGCAGGGCTTCATGCCCGAACTGAACATCGCCCGCGAGAACATCGTGTTCATCTCGGGCATCGGTTGCTCGTCGCGATTCCCGTACTACATGAACACCTACGGGATGCACTCGATCCACGGCCGGGCGCCGGCGATCGCGACCGGCCTGGCGACCAGCCGTCCGGACCTGAAGGTTTTCGTGGTGACCGGCGACGGCGATGCGCTCTCGATCGGCGGCAATCACCTGATCCATGCGCTGCGCCGCAACGTCAACCTGACGATCCTGCTGTTCAACAACCGGATCTACGGCCTGACCAAGGGTCAGTACTCGCCGACCAGCGAGCAGGGCAAGATCACCAAGTCGACCCCGTTCGGATCGGTAGACCACCCGTTCAACCCGGTATCGCTGGCGCTCGGTGCCGAGGCAACCTTCGTTGCACGCACGCTGGATTCCGACCGCGCCCACCTGACCTCGGTACTGCGCGCGGCCACCCAGCACGAGGGCGCCTCGCTGGTCGAGATCTACCAGAACTGCAACATCTTCAACGATGGCGCCTTCGACCTGCTCAAGGATTCCGAGACCAAGGGCGAGTGGATCATCGGCCTCGAGCACGGGGCGCCGGTGCGCTTCGGCAACGACAAGGCAGTCATTCGCGATCCGGCCACCGGCCAGCTCAGCGTGGCGTCCGGGGTGGCTGCCGATGACAGCCGGGTGGTCGTACATGACGCGCACGCCGTCGACCCGTCCTACGCCTTCGCCATGTCGCGGCTGAGCCAGTTGGACAGCCGGCTGTCACCGATGGGTGTCTTCCGCGATGTCAGCCGGCCCAGCTACGGCAAGCTGGTCAACGACCAGTTGGACGTGGCCAAGGCGGCATCGCCGGGCGACGACGAGGCCCTGATGGACCTGCTGCGCGGCAGCGACACCTGGCGGGTCAGCTAGCCGAGGATGGGCGGGCATTTGTCCCGGCGCCCGGACGGCCTGACGCTGTCGGATGACCCGCGCCGGATCGACCTCGAGCGGTGTGTCGGCTGGCTGGCCAGCTCCTACTGGGCCAGCGATCGCACGCCGGAGCAGATTGCCCGCTCGTTCGCCGGGTCGCGGGTGTTCGGGGTCTATGACAGTGCCGGCAGCCAACTTGCGCTGGCCCGGGCGGTGACCGATGGCGCCAGCTTCTGCTGGATCGGTGACGTGTTCGTCGATGAATCAGCGCGCGGTCGCGGTATCGGCAGCTGGCTGGTGGCCAGCGTGGTGGAGCGGCTGCGAGCCGACGGGGTCCCGCGATTCATGCTCGGGACCAGGGACGCACACGGCGTGTATGCCCGGCTCGGGTTCACCCCGCTGCGGGTTCCGGAGGTCTACATGGAACTCGATGAGCGATCGACCCGGCCGTCTCGCGAG